>JBBRRN010000194.1:0-6949 GCA_038200685.1 Nitrospirales bacterium | reverse complement strand
GACGTACCTCAGCCGAGAACGCGCCCTTTCCGGCGTCTCCTGTGCCCGAAAGCTCGCCGCGATCCGCGAATACTTCCGCTTCCTCGTCGATGACGAGGTCCTTGCCAAGTCCCCCGCCGAGAAGGTCGAGAGTCCGAAGCAGGAACGGCGCACGCGGAACCGCATGCGCTCGGACGAGTACAACCGCCTCCTGTCGAGCGCCGGGAGCAACCACCGGGACTTCGCCATCCTCACGGTGCTGCTGCAATGCGGCCTCAGGGTGAGCGAACTGTGCAATCTCTCCGTGGACGATATTGACCTCACCGCCAGCGTCTTATTGATTCGCGACGGCAAAGGACAGGCGGACCGGCGGATTGCGCTTGAGAAGAAGGCGACCAAGGCGCTCAAGGCACATCTGAAGGAACGGGGCGAGCAGGTCTCCCATGCCCTCTTCCTCAATCGGTATGATGAACCGCTCAGCCGGTTCGGTGTCCGTAAACTGATTCTGCGGCTGTGCAACGAGGCCGGTCTCGAGAAGAGAGTCAGCCCGCACATCTTCCGGCACACCTTCGCCTCGATGAAGGCGGAGAGCGGCCGGGTGTCGCCGTATCAGTTGCAGTACTGGCTGGGGCACAAGGACATTAAGACGACGCAGATCTACGTGCATATGAGCGAGGAATACGCGAAGAAAGCGATGGAGGCGACAAGCCTCTAATACATATCCATGAAGAACCAACACATCATACCTCTACGATCGAGTGTCCTTCTCGATAATGTCACGCTCCTTCCGGCGAGCTTGCTGCCTTACAAAGCGCGGTGGCAGAGGATTGCGAATAATCTGCCAAGGCAGTCAATTCTTGTCGTTCTCCCTTTCGCACTCGATAGGCAGAGACCCTACGAATCGATCGCAATGCACCTGCGCGCTGCAGGGCTGTCCGTAAGGATCGTACCTGCTCAGCGGATTCTTTCCGACATTTCGCTCGCATCATCTTGATCAGGTACGGGATCAACCGATGAAGCGCCGCCTTTTTTGAACGTGAGCAGAATCAACAAATAGATATTGAGGAATGGGATGAGAGCGAGGCTGACACACCACAGTGGAGAGCCAATATCCCTTAGGCGACGAACGTTTAATGTCAAAAGCAGCAAGGCAATCAGCAGATATAGGAGTGAGGCACCCGTCAGGGCAATCGCGTGTTCACTGGGGCGTTGCCCTCCTGCAGCCAAAGCGTCACGCACGCGATACACGACGAAAAGCGCACAACTTAGCAGTACATTATATGTGACGTAACCTCTCCTCCCCGTCCTCCCCCGAAATACCCCAAAGATGAATCGCATACAGCTATAATATCACAACTCGCTAAGATACTTGGACAAGGCTGGGCAGCATTGCCCTATCCGTTGCCCAGTACGACTCTTCGTACACGGGATTGCCCGCTCGCGTGATCGTGAATGCCGCACGGTAGAGGACCGGGACGGCGGAGGTGCTCGGGGTATAGTCGTAGTACCCCATGTTCAACACGTCCCCTGCAGCAGGGAGATACGTCGTTGCTTGTTGAAAGATTCCCCAGAACAACTGTAGCGCGGACAGATATGAACCAACGTCGACACCCTTGAAATTGCCAACGTAGTTCGACGGATCGCCGAGATTCGGCGTAAACAGTTGCAGATCGCGCGCAAAGTTGAAGCGGTCGGCCCCTTGTTGGGTCAGTTGCATCGAGAATACTCCGTCCTCTTGCGCTACGGTATAAGGCATCGAATAGGTCGTGTACGTGCCCGATCCGCTGCCGATGAGGGCGCTCAGTGAGAGGGTGCCGGAACTGCCTGGCATGTTCGTGGAGTCAAAGGTTGTCGTGAAGACGCCAGTGTCCCCCGTCGCAAACGGGCCTGTCACGGTGTCCCCTATGTTCCGAAAGATCAGCCCACCTGTGGCTGCACCGCCTTGAGACAGGGTCACCTTCAGGACTCGTTCGCCATCAATAGCAACCGCGCCAGCAGCGGGATCAAAGTTCAGTGCGATCTTAATCGTTGCAGGCCCCTGCGATGTACCGCTACTGATTTGCTGCGTCGGTTGTGTGCTCGACACCGGCTGGGCTGTGTTCCCATTGCAGTTAACGGCGGGATTGGTCAAGCAATTCTGATTGGTGTTCGGCAGGAGGCCGCCTCCGGGCGAACCCTGCTGCATGATGTGAATCGTATGGATACCGTTGGGAGATTGCTTCGCTGGGAGCCCTCTAGTGTCATACACATCGAAGCTGACGAGCATATTGCCTGGTTGAAGGTCGTTCGCTGGCCAGTCGCAAACATAGACATCATCGTGCGCTGGTGCCGACACCGGACATAACGTCTTCCAAACAGTGGTATTCGGCAGCAATGCGGTGAAGGTCACCTGCTTGACTCCATTACCACCATAGGCATGGGCCGCGATGTGCAATTTACCGCCGATAAAGGTGCTACCGCCATCATCAACAGCGGCACTATCTTCGCTCGGTTTCACCCACGTACCGCCGAGGGGCTGGGAGGCTGCAGGAGGTTTCAGTGTTGCGGAGCTTCCGCTACTAGGCGATTGCGTGCTTCCCGATCCTGAACAGTTAACAGTAGCACCGAGGAAACAGCCTTTGAACGCATCCGGTCCGGGATCGACCGGTTGTTGGTCTGAATTGCTCGGCGCAGTAATGCCGGAGGTCACAGTGAACGTGACCTGGACGTTATAGTAAAAATTGCATCCTTCACGCGCAGGACATCCCTCAGAGACCTGAATCACATCGGGGCCTGGTACCGCGCTCGATGGGATCGTTAAACGAGTCGAGAAGGCTCCGCTGGGTGACGTCGTGGCCTGTGCCTGATATTCAGGCTGAGTGGACTCGACTGCCAGCACTTTATTCGGACTCCAACCGCTTCCTATGACTGTAATCGTCGATCCTGCGGGCCCGCTTGTCGGGCTGATTGACACAACAGGATTGAACGTCGCGGCATTCACTTGACCGACAGTGATGACTTGCGCCACGAACCCGATGATGAAAAGGACCAGTCCGCTCCGCATTGATCGCATCTATAATCTCCTGCCCTACGACCAAGAACACGCATCTCTGTCGCGCGGTGATGAACAATAACTATAACTGCCGGCGGATTGCGTCGCGCACGATTATCATCGACCATTCCCTCTGCCAACTATATCCGGGCACATGCGTGGACGCACCGGTTTTGGACACATTGAATCCTCGGTCACTCGTTAGAACGTAGAATCCAAGAAATTGTTATGAATCCCAAGAAACAGACAATTCGCTGGCAGCACGGAAGTGACGGCAGGCTGCGCCCTTACCCCCCTCCTCGCAACGAGGTTCACCTTCGTAGTGGCGTTTTTCGGCGAAAGTGTGACATCGATGCTTGATGCGAGACGCTCGTGCTGCGAGGCGCGAATATTCGGCGCTTTCGCAACTGGGTGGCCTTGTATGACCCGATAGTATCTGCACTCGCGCGGGGCCTTTTCCGGGATCATCTTCAGTTGGCTCCCTTCTCGGAGAGGGAGTATTTCTTCAGCATGCGACAGGGGCGCCATGACTGCTTGGCGAATGTGAGCGCCGGGATACCCAAATCCTGCTCGATGTTCAGCAGAAGATAGCCGTGCTTGTGTAGGTAATCGCACGCCTGCTGCCGCAGATACGGGCTGATTCCCCGATAGGTTCGATCCGTTTTCTCGAAGTGCAATATCGCGTAACCGCAGTGGAGTCCTTCATAGACCGCGAAGCCGCGCATTACGGCGGCATCGAAGACGGCGAAAGCGATGAGGTCCTGCCGCTGCCCAGCCGCGAGCAGTCGCTGGACCGCCGAAAGCTCGAATCCTGTCTCCGGCAGGGCGATCACGTCTTTCTCGTGCGCCCAATGCAGACAAACCGCGATCATCTCCCGTTGGATACGCGGATCATCCATGTCAATCAGGCGCACATCGGCGGCGTATGTCCGGGTAAAATGATTCACATGGTTCCGCTGCATCACGTACTTTCCGCCCCTGAGCGCGGCGACATCCTCGATCGACAGGATGTAGTCGAAGTTCGCCGGATCTTCGGCCACGTCCAGTGCGGTGCGAAGCAGACCGCCGTTCGCTGCAACGAACTCGGGCACCAGGCGCAGGCGCGCTTCCATGCCGTGCTGCCGCGCAAACGAGAGCAGGGTCGTTGCTGTCTCGACTACAGCATGCGTTCCAAAGAACGAGTAGAAATGCGCGTCGCCCTCGTACTCTTTGAACCGGATCACGAGGTTCCCGTTCAGCTGGGAGAGCGCGACGGTATGGCCGACGTCCCAACACCACAGGCTCGTGAAGGTGAAATCCGAATATGGCTCCGCCTGATCCGTAAAGGACGCGATGTCGCACTGGTCGGTCACTTCGAGCGCCTTGAAGTTCGGAAATTCGGGAATCATGCTCTCACCTCTGGGCAACCAGTTTTTACTTTCGAAGCAAGCCAAGAAGCAGGTGCGTTCCGCCGCCATAGACCGTGAACCAGACCGGACAAAAGACGAGCGCGGAGGCGGCAACCCACGCGCAGAGTCGTCGATCCCGATAGCCGATTGCCCGAAAGAAGGGCGGGCTCATGATCGGACCGAAATAAAGAGCGATGGCAAACGCTCCGAGCGGACGAGACCGACGAGCAAGGTGCCGGATGCGCCGCCGCACCGGCCCCGTGGATAGCTCTTCGGTGGATGCCTCGGCCGTCGTTCGCCAGAAGTACACGGTTACGGCGAGGACGGCGAGACCGATCAGCAGCCACGAGATCGTGAACACAAGCATGCCGAGCCAGAATCCGAAAGCGCGGGCACAGAAAACAATCGGGGCAATGAGCAGGCCCTCGATCATGAATCCGAGGGTGATGCTCGCGAGCGCATAAATTGCAACTGCAATGCGCCTGACAGACTGAACAACCTGCGTCACACTGCCCACCCTTGCTCCTTAGCGCCATTCCTCGGACTGATACACCGCTAAGGCCAAAGCGGTGGTGGGCAGGTCGCTTACCTCCGTCACAACGATCTCCCGTCCGATTTTCGAGCAGATAAACGGGATGTCCCGAAATGCACACAGGTCGTGCAGCGACTCGTCAATGAGCGAGCCTATTGCGGCGGTCACTTCATCGCGCGACGCGCCACTCGTCTCATGCTCCACGAAGACACCCCGACCATCGCCCCACTGATACCAGCCGATGCCTGCGGCAATGACCCTTCCCGGCTCATCCGACTGCATCTCCGCCTTCACGACATAGAGCCGGTACCCGTACTCATCGGGCGGTGCATCGTAGTGATCAGTGAGGACGATATTCGATTGCGGCGGGACGATTGAGGAAAGGGCGATAAGATTATAGTTATACACGCCGCATCGCCGCAGGGCATCGTCGAAGGACGACAACAGGGTCCCCCCGTGACCAACGGCCGAAACCATCGCTATCTGCATTGCTTCCCCTTCACCGCAGCGGTTCCGTCCGGCGACTACACCGATGGACGCTCCGCCACACCCCATCCCCACAACGCGAACCAGACACTGGAACAGACACCTGCGGTCTGGCAGGCGGCTCCCCACCTCCCCAGAGCGGGGTTCATCTTCGTAGTGTGTTTTTTCGATCGATGTGTGACATCGCCGATTAAGATCGTGGGCGGACGGGAAGATGTGGAGATGCAGAAGGCGAGGTTATGGCCAGAATCTAACCATCGCTATGATACAATACTATGGTATAGTCATTGTATTCTTCATGCATGCTGATAACACTTTTACCAACGACCCGGAACAACGTAAGCGATTTCCGGGACAGCCTTCCCTTTTTTCTCGCTCGCCTCGGCCGTTGGCATGGCCACGATGCGCCGTTGTTATCATCGGCTTTCTTGCCCTCCTCACGGTCGGCATGTGCGCATACCTGCAGCGTACACGGGATGAGCACCCAACGCACCGGACGATATCACCATCTTTAGTCGAACGATCGGGGATTGCCTACCCAACCACCCACACTCATGAAGCTGCGATGCGAGAAAATGCGTGGAAGACATACGTGAATAGGCGATACGGATACTCGATTCAGTATCCGGGAATATATACGCCCTATGGCGTCGACAAGAGCGGTCCTCTTCGCAGTACTGAAAGCGCCTCCTTGGTTCTTTTCACCGACTATCCGCTCCCGTCCGTCTGGAGTGATCAACTCCCTGCTGCTCTAACGATTAGCGTGATGACCGAAAAACAGTTTGCCAGGGAAGAGAATGATCTCGATGACGCTACGTGGCGTGCGCCGTGTGCGGGGTGTCCACTTCGGTACACCACAACAATTCACGGCAATGCTGCTACTATCTACGATGGCTATGGAGGCTACACAATAGATAAGATATACATCTTAAAGTATAGGGAAATGGTATACGAAGTCCGCTATAATCGGTCCGAGGATCCAAAGCGGATTCAATATCCCTACGCCACAAGTGAGGCGATGGTCAGCACTTTCCAGTTTCTCAAGTAAGATAAAGCATTAGGGCCTACAAAGTCGTGCTGTGTCTTGGGCACGATTGGCTCCGCCAGCTCACATAGCGCCACGACGGGATGAACTTCCTGAGTCCTGCATACTTGTATCACGCTGCAGGCGAACCTTCGGTACACGTAGAGATCGACACCCACCGCTCCGCCGCTTACGGTTGGCGGATTTTCCAGTCCCCATATTGATTTACGGATCCATCTGAAGGCCAGGATGTTTTCTGGTACAAACTGTGACCTTGCGAGTCACTAATCACAAACCCTGTCAAGATCAGCGGTTGCTCAGCCCTGCGGTTATTGTTGGCGGATTTGTCGGCGGCTGAGAAGAAACCGAAGTGGATATGCACAGGGCAAGGATTGCTGCATGACGTTGTCGTATGTGTGTTCGATGCCTCGCCTATCTGTGCATTTTGCTCGACGTGTTGACCGTTCGTGACGGGAATAGGCGTCTTCAGATGACAATAGATTGTGAAG
>JBBRRN010000193.1:0-6949 GCA_038200685.1 Nitrospirales bacterium | reverse complement strand
CTTCCTGGAGGTGAAAGCGTACATCCGTCACCCCTCGAATCCCGGCATCAAGCCGCTTCCGCTCGAAGGCGCAATGCCGGAGCATTACCTGCCCAGTCCGGACCGTCAGCTCCCGCAATCGCTCTACGATGTCGGTCAACACCGGAATCACCGCCTCCGCTGCCGCCGAGGGCGTTGGCGCCCGGAGGTCTGCGACGAAGTCAGCAAGCGTTACATCGATTTCATGCCCGACAGCCGACACCACTGGCACATGGGATGTGGCAATAGCACGCACCACATTCTCTTCGTTGAAACTCCAGAGATCCTCCAGCGATCCTCCACCTCGTCCAACAATGATGACATCGACAGACCCCCAGTCGTTCAAATCAGCCAACGCCTGAGCAATTTGACGCCCGGCACCCTCCCCTTGGACTTGAGCCGGAGCGATGAGAATATGAAGCGTCGGCCAACGTCGCCGAAGAACAGCCAGGATATCTCGAATGGCTGCGCCGGTCAGTGAAGTCACCACACCCACAGTCCGAGGAAATACTGGGATCGGTTTCTTTCTGTCTTGATCGAACAACCCCTCTGCTGCCAATCGTTCTTTCAACTGTTCAAATGCCAGCTGCAGTGCGCCGACTCCCTTCGGCTCCACCGTATCAAGCACGATCTGATATTCCCCGCGCGGCTCGTAGACCGTAAGCCTTCCTCGCACGATGACTTGTAGTCCTTCTTGCAAGGCAAAGCGCAGCCGAACTGCACTGGACCGGAACAACACCGCGCGAATTTGGCTCGTTCTGTCCTTGAGCGTGCAATAGACGTGTCCCGACCCGGGGGCGCGAAGATTCGAGAGTTCGCCCTCTAACCAGAAGTCGGGAAATTGTTCTTCGATGGAGACGCGAAGCAGCCCCGTCAACTCCGAAACCGTGAACACCCGTTTCGGAGCAGCAGAGAGAGAGAGGGAATCGGCAAAACCAGGAAGGTTCGTGGCGAGTCTCCTTTAGTCGATGATGCGAATTCGTTCGATCGACAATGCTTTGCCAAGACGAGCATCAAGTTCAAGCAACACCGCGCAAAAGACGGAGGGACCTGAGGCCACTTCGAAGCGCCGTGGCATCCCGGTCAGAAACTTTTCGATCGCCAGCTCTTTTTTCACCCCGATGACGGAATGAAGCGGACCGGTCATCCCGATATCCGTCAGATACGCAGTACCTTTCGGGAGGATCTGATCATCGGCCGTTTGCACATGCGTATGGGTACCGACTACAGCAACAACCTCTCCGTCCAGATAGTGCCCCATCGCCATTTTCTCTGATGTGGCCTCCGCATGCATGTCGACAATCACGGCCGCTGTTCGCTTTTTCAGTGCGGCCAATTCTTTTTTTGCCACCTGGAATGGACAGTCCAATGTCGGCATGTAGGCTCGCCCCATCAGCTGAAGAACGCCGAGCTGCTCCCCGCCGGCCGACTCGACCACGACACTTCCGTGACCCGGCACACCACTCGGATAATTGGCCGGACGAAGGAGTCGTGGCTCCCGGGGAAAGTAGTCGAGAATTTCCTTCTTATCCCAGGCATGATTCCCAGTCGTAATCACCGCGAGACCGAGCTCAAATAGCTCTTCTGCCAACTCCGGCGTAATGCCAAACCCACCAGCCGCATTCTCGCCATTCCCGATCACGATGTCGATTTGCCGCTGAGCCACCAGCCTTGGAACAGCCCTGGCCAATGCTCGTCGCCCAGGCTCTCCAAAGATATCGCCGATGAAAAGAACTTTCACTTGGCATACTCCACATACCGGCTCTCTCGAATCACCGTCACTCTAATCGTCCCTGGATACGTCAGTTCCTGCTCAATTTTCTTCGCCAGATCCCGAGACAGTTGGAACGACTCGGCATCGGTGATATCTTCCTGTCGAACAATGACGCGAATTTCTCGGCCTGCTTGAATGGCATACGCCTTCTGCACCCCTTTGATCGTCGTAGCAAGGGACTCCAGTTTCTCCAGCCGCTTGACATAGGTTTCCAAAGCCTCCCGTCTTGCTCCAGGCCTGGCCGCAGACAACGCTTCAGCCGCAGCGACCAACACCGATTCAGGGCAGATCGGCGGGACTTGTTCGTGGTGCCCCGCAATAGCATTCACAATTTTCTCGCTCTCGCCGTATTTCTTGGCGATCTCAGCACCCAACATGGCATGCGGCCCTTCTTCTTCGTGGCTGACGGCTTTCCCAATATCGTGCAACAACGCTCCCCGCCTCGCCAATTTCACATCGAGACCAAGCTCCGACGCCATGATGCCGCAAATGTACGCCGCTTCTCGCGAATGATAGAGATTGTTCTGCCCATAGCTGGTCCGGTACTTAAGCCGACCCAGCACCTTGATTAACTCCGGGTGGAAATCTGAGAGCCCCAACTCAAATATGATTTTCTCGGCCTCCTCATACATGAGCTTGTCGATATCGACCTTGACCTTTTCAACGATCTCCTCGATCCGCGTCGGATGGATACGCCCGTCATGCATCAACCGTTCGAGCGAGACCTTGGCGATTTCGCGACGCAACGGATCGAAGCCCGACACAATGACAGCTTCAGGCGTTTCATCGATAATCAGGTCGATCCCGGTTGCGGCTTCAATCGCACGGATATTACGCCCTTCTCGCCCAATGATCCGTCCCTTCATTGCATCATTCGGAATCGGCACGACTGAAATCGTGGATTCTGACACATAGTCACGCACCACACGTTGAATCGAATTGGTAATGATCTCGCGCGCTTCTCGCTCCGCATTCTCCCTCGCTTCTTCTATCGTCCGCTTGGCATGCCCAGCGGCCTCGAGCCGCGCCTGACTTTCCATTTCTTGAACGAGCTGCTTCTTTGCCTCTTCGGCCGTGATCCCCGCGATGCGCTCTAACGCCTCACGATGCTCTTTCTCCACTCGAGCACACGCCGTTTCTTTAGCCAGCAGCTTCTCTTCTCGCTTTCCGAGGTCTTGATCTCGCTTCTGGACCTCAATATCCCGCTTGTCTATCACACCGATTCGTTTTTCGATGGTTTCATCCCGCTGAATCATGCGTTTTTCGACAGTCGCGAACTCAACCATCTTGACCTTCTGCTCCTTCTCGAGCTCCTCTTTCGACCGCAAGAGAAGGTCTTTTGCTTCCAGCTTCGCTTCTTTGAGAATATTCTCCGCCTCCCGCTGAGCGTTCTGTATGGCTTGCCGGGCTTGTTCCTCTTCCTGCACCTTCTTCTTAGCGCCCGATGACCGGCGGACCAGCTCAAAAAGGCCAATTCCAAGCAGCCCACCTATGAGTCCTGTCAACAGATACGCAATAATTGAGTCTGACATGTAGACTCCCCCCCTTAACAGTCACAAGACGAGAAGAATCCTGCTTCTGCGCCTCATGTGAAACAACGTTATTCAACGGTCTTAAATGCGGGGGTCGCAGTGGAGAGATGAGAGATTAGAAGAGGATGGCTGAAAACGCGGTCTACGGACCTACTCCGAGTACGGGCTCAATGGAAATGGGGCCTTGCTGGATTGAGATGACGGGTATGTCCTGTGCGAGATAGTTCCCACGAAGACCATCGACGTCGGTACAGTACCCTCCGCACGGGAGGATTGAGTGCGCGAACCGGAATTAGCTGCTGGCTATTTCCCCAAACCGCACTCCTCGACGGCCACAGGAACTCCATAACCTTGCCCAACATCTCCAAGAGGTTATACATAAAGTATCTGAACCCTTGTACACACTCTAACTGCCTCAATTTCGCCAGCGTCATGAACCCACATCTATTCCGCAGTGCCTGCATCGTATACCCGGATCACTAAACCGGTTCGAGCATAACCTCATCATATCCCTAATCGTAAAAACTACAGCACCCTTACGCACACAGGTACGATAACAAAGAGGAACACTCTTTGCAAGGTGAATCTAACGAAAGAGCGAGGTCGGCACCTCCTCCTCGATTGATTCCATAAGCGATTTCATCCGTCGCTCGATATCCGCCTCACCCTGAGCACGCTTTCGCTCAAGCTCAAACAGCTGATGCGCTAAATTGAGGGCGGTCAACACGGCGAGCTTGGATGGGGTCGTCGTATTCATCCCTGCAGCGAGATGGCGCATCTGCCCATCGACAAAGCTCGCAAGTCGGCGAACATCCCCCTCATCAGCCTCACCACGTATCGTATATCGTTGGCCATAGATTTCAACGTCAATGGTCTTAGTCAACAGCCACCTCCTTGCGTTCTTCTAGGCACTCCAACAATTCGATGTCGCTGAGCACCCGTTCGATGCGCAACTTGATATCGACACGCTCTTGCTCCCACCGTCGATTCGCGTCATCTTTTTCTGCAAGACGTCGTCGAGCAACCTTTAACTCTTCTTCACTGGCTGCATTCTTTTTCTTCAGCTCTTGAACGAGCTTCACGAGATCCCTGATACGACTTTCCAGCGCGTCCAAGCGGTCAAGTGCCATCTACTCACTCTCTCCCATAAGACCACAATAGGTTGGGGCGCACTATAAGAACTTGCCTACATCTTGTCAAGGAATAGCCATCAGGAGGCTTTGTCAAGCCGAATATATTCTCGGTAACTTCGCAGAACGCGTTTCACATATTGCCGCGTTTCTTGATACGGAATTAATTCGATGAACTCATCCTGACTTCGTCCAGGATGCAGCGCAACCCAGTTTCTCACAACGAGTGGCCCTGCATTGTATGACGCAATGGTCAGTACGACATTCCCAGAAAATTGTTCAAGCAACTGCTCGACGTAGTGGACCCCAATCTGAATATTGGTCTCTTGATCGAAGAGGTCATCTCGCCCGACGGCAGGAAGTCCAAGCCGTTGCGCGACAATACTGGCCGTTCCCGGCATCACCTGCATCAGGCCAATTGCACCAACGCGTGACACCGCTTGCCAATCGTACTGACTCTCCTCTCGAATGATCGCTGCCACAAGATAGGGATCGACACCCTTGACACCTTGGCTCTTGATTGTGGGGAGAAGACCTGTGGGATAAGCCACCTTCCACAACGACGGGTCGACGATACCGTTGGTTCGCTCCAATTTATCGCGGAACCTAGCCCTCGCGAGCCTCAGCGCATGATGGTAGGCGCCCACCTCGTTCAACATCGTCGCAAGAGCCATGAGCACGTCGGGGTCTTGGCTATAGCGATCAATTAATCCAGCCAACTCACGCGTCGCATCCGAATCTAACCCTAGCGTCTTGAGCTCAAGCGCTCGACGGTATGCCGACTGCTGCCCGATTTCGGCCCTGGCAGTCACCGAACGAGCAGTCTCACTATTCGCTGGCGTGCCCCCATTCACCAAGGGAGTTGGGGAAATCGGTTCTGCCGCATGAGGATCCGATAACATGAGATCAACCTGCTCGCGAGCCAGTTGGCAATAATAGGTATGCACGTATCGTTGGCAGAGCTGCACATACAGATCGCGAGCGTGGGGCTGCTGGCTCAATTCGGCTGCACGCCCCATCCAATAGAGGGCCTGTGGCTCAAAATCGTAGTCATGCTGATCGACGAGCGGGCGAAGCTCGTCCTCTACCTCACGGTAGCGTGCCGTACGGTAGAATACCCAGCCCACGCGCCAGCGCGCCTCGGCACGCTGGGACAGCGGCTCTCCAACTTTTGCCACTTGCCGATACCGTAGAATCGCGTCGTCAAAACGACCCTGATCCTCCAACCACATTCCGGCAAACAAGGTGATCTGGCCCTTCTGCTCCGCAGAGAGCGGAGCGGTCGGCAACGTCTTAGCAAGGTCCAGCAACTTGTCCCCCTGTCCTTGCCGAAGATAGACACGAGCCAGCCAGACCGTCGCTTCGTAGGATTCCGTCCCCCCATCTTTCACCAATGCACGGAACGTCTCTCGGGCGTCGTCATACTGTTTCAACCGTACCTGCGCGATCCCGAGCTTCAACTTTGCCTCTGCGCGCCGGGGTGACTTTGGATCAGCCGCAAGAAACTTTCGAAGTTCCTCGATCGCCTCAGCATGGAAGGATTGTCCAAGATACGCCTGAGCCCTGGCATACTGCTCACTTGACTGAACCACCCACGGCTCACCACCAAGATTCGAGGCCAGTAACGCTTCCGCTTCTTTCGCTTCTGCACTGTATGCGAACCGAACCCAGAGCTGCAGCAATGTCTCCCGGCCTTCCCGTACGTTGCTGTCTCGCAATTGGCAGGCGCTTCGACGAAGCAGCGCCAGGGGAGTTCCAGGCTCCCTATCGTTCAGTTCCACCGCTTTGGCAAACCACGCCACCGCTTCCAGACAACTCGATGCCTGATACCACGCTTCCCCTGCTCGATACGCAGCCTTCGTCAACAAGAAAGAATCCGGCACCGCTTGCCGAATGCTTTCGAACATGCCTGCCGCCTGCTTGGGATTGCCAAGGTTCAACAGCGCTTCCCCTATCCAGAGTCGGATATAGTCATCCAAGACCGGAAAGTCTTGCTGGGCCATGCGAAGAAATTGAATCGCCATGGCAGGATTTCGTTCAAGAGACAACACTCCGGACAGTAACCCCGCACGTTTGGCCCACACTGTGGCAGGGAATCGCTCCATCAGACGTTGCAGGCGGTCGAGCTTGAGCAACAAAACTTGTTCCTTATTGAGTGTCTTACCGAGCCGCTCCTTCGGCAATGCTGCAGCCTGAAAGCAATCTTCCACCCTCTCACAACCATCGTTGCCACTCGAGTTTGGCGAAGAGGGGGAATCGGCGAACGCGTTGCCGGAGAACAAGACAACCCAACAGACACCAACAGACAGAACACGAAACACGAGTCGGCTGGTCTGTTGATGTCGAGAATCGCGCATCTTTCGTCTCCCTCTTAATCTGTACATATATAACAGTGCGCCTCCTTTGTTGCCAGCAAAGCCGCCTAAATCCTGTCCCTTGTTCCGCTTTTTGAGGCTGTGGTAGGCTGCACCCGTGCGGCACAACAAAGACACCCT
>JBBRRN010000192.1:0-6953 GCA_038200685.1 Nitrospirales bacterium | reverse complement strand
GGGCGCAACGATACGACTATTGATCGAAAACTTTTGGCGCGACCAGCATATTCAAAACGGGTACGAATTGGTGTATTCCCCTCACGTCGCTCGGTTAGACCTCTGGAAAACCAGCGGCCACGTCGATTACTACCGCGACAATATGTTCGCTCCCATGATGCTTGAAAATAGCGAGTACCAGCTCAAGCCGATGAATTGCCCGTTCCACATCATGATCTATAAGTCGCATCTGCGCAGTTACCGAGACCTCCCCATCCGCTATGGTGAACTGGGGACTGTCTATCGGTACGAACGGACTGGTGTCCTCCACGGGCTGCTGCGGGTTCGAGGGTTCACGCAAGACGACGCGCACCTGTTCTGCCGGCCGGATCAGATTGAAAGCGAAGTTAGCCAGGTCCTAGACTTCACGTTCTTTATTCTCGGAACCTTCGGGTTCACCGAGTTTGAAGTGTACCTCTCGACGAAGCCGGAAAAGTCCGTCGGCTCGGAAGAACGATGGGCGCAAGCCACGAGCTCGCTCGAAGCGGCATTAAAGGGACGAGGAGTCGTCTACCAAGTCGATCCAGGCGAAGGTGTCTTCTACGGGCCAAAAATCGACATCAAAATCAAAGATGCGCTAGGACGGTCCTGGCAATGCTCAACTATTCAAGTCGATTTCAATAATCCTGAGCGGTTCGAATTAGGGTATATTGGGGAAGACGGCAAGGTTCATCAGCCGATCATGATCCATCGAGCCCTGATGGGATCAATCGAACGATTTTTCGGCATTTTGATTGAGCACTTTGGTGGCGCCTTCCCGACATGGCTCGCTCCAGTTCAGGCGTTGGTGATGTCTATCACGGATAACCAGCGGCCCTATGTCGCGGAGGTGGTTGCCCAGCTCAAGGCTGCGGGGTTTCGCGCCGAGGCGGACATTCGAAATGAAAAAATCGGGCTAAAAATTCGAGAAGCTGAGAAGGGAAAGGTTCCCTTCATGTTTGTGGTCGGCGATCGGGAAGTGCAGAGTGGAACTCTGGCCATACGGGGCCGGAACGGAACCAACCTTGGCAGCATGACTGTCGCGGGAGCGCTCGACCTGCTCCGTGCGGATCTTAAGCCGGTAGGAAAGCAACATTCATTAATTCAATAAGAGGTGTCTTATCGTCCCCAAACTACGAGTGAATCGAGAGATCAGAGTGCGCGAAGTCCGGGTGATTGGTCCGGAGAGTGAACAGCTCGGCATTCTCCTCACGGCGGATGCGTTCAAACAGGCACAGGACAATGGCTACGACCTTGTCGAGGTCGCGCCCACCTCAGTGCCTCCCGTGTGCCGCATTATGGACTACGGGAAATACAAGTTTGAGCTGAGCAAAAAGGACCATCAAAACCGGCGTCATCAAAAGTCCACACAGGTGAAGGAAATTAAGTTGCGCCCTCGGACAGACAAGCATGACTTGGAAATCAAAATTCGACAGATTAAGGGATTTCTAGCCGATGGTAACAAAACCAAAGTCCTCTTGACCTACCGCGGTCGCGAGATGGCGAATCAGGAGATGGGTCGAACGCTCATGAGTATGGTGATTGCAGAGTTGGGAGAGGTCGGCACAATTGAGTATGCCCCTCGCATGGAAGGGCGGAGTTTAATCATGATCGTGGCGCCGAAGTAAGAGGATTGGTCCGAACACTACTAGCCGAAGGAATCACCGATATGAAAAACCGAAAGATGAAAACCCATAGTGGAGCGAAAAAGCGCTTTACCCGCACTGGTTCTGGGAAATTAGTCAGACGAAAGGCGGGGAAGCGCCACATTCTTACCAGCAAGACTCAGGACCGGAAGCGCCGATTAAGCGGGGCGGTGCTTGTGGATAAAACCAAGACTCAGGCACTGGATCGCTTATTGCCCTACAAATAAACTAAAATGTACGAATCGCGGTAACCAAAAGGAGTATTGACTCATGCCTCGCGCAAAAGGTGGCCCCAAAACAAGACATCGTCGGAAAAAGCGGCTGAAATTAGCCAAAGGACAGTATGGAGGGAAGAGCCGGCTGTTTCGCACCGCAACAGAATCGGTCGATAAGGGCCAGGCGTACGCCTATACCGGACGGAAAAATCGGAAGCGGGATTTCCGTGTGTTGTGGATTGCGCGCATCAACGCGGCAGTCCGGGCGCATGGACTGACCTATGGCCGATTTATCAATGCCATGAAGAAGGCCAATATTCTTTTGGACCGGAAAGTCTTGTCCGACATGGCCATCAAGGATGCCACGGGGTTTGAGCAGCTGGTCGGTCTTGCCAAACAGCATCTCGCGCCCGCTGGAGCGTAACGTGTGACGCGTCGTTCGTGAAGCGGGAAACGCCAAAATTCTGAAACGAACGACGCGTCACGAGATCCGCTTTATGGGTTTTGATCACGCTGATTGGCGCATGTCTCAAGACCGTTCGGCGAGTTCCGTCAGATCGATTTCAAACGCGACAGCCGGAACTGCGATCTGCCAACGTTCGAGAACTTCTGGGTGTAGCTCCCCGATCACACCGATCTGTTTCCCCTCAGAGACAATGCTCCCCACTCGTCCGGCGAGAAATGAGGGATGTTGGATCGGTTCCAGGCTGTAGGTCTGATTCACATAATAAAACAGCGTATCTAGGCAGGAGTGGGCCTCTGAAAAATGTGTATCGGCGTGGGCAATCATCCCGCCGAGCACTGTCACCGTGCGCGATCCGACTGACTGCGTGGGATCTGGGCGCGCCACTTCTCCGGCCTCGAACACTCGATGAGGATAAAAAGCCCGGTTCGATGCCGCTTCCACACGCAGCAACGATGGAAGCATCCATTGTCGAAGCGCAGAGAAGTTCTGGGACATGACGTTATCGACTTCGACCAGTTGCCCCCACTCAGTCCCTTCCAGCCGCATCGCATCACGCAGGTCCTGTGGGGAACCGAGAATGTTGGAAATAATTTCCTGAAAGCCCATACCGACCATGAGCGTCCTCGCACGATCGGAGACCTCTTCGATCCGCGATAATCCCCCGACCGTAAATTGAGAAGGCATCACGGGTAAGAAGTCTCCGTACCCACGGCTGATCGCGACATCCTCGACCACGTCCATTGCATGCATGAGGTCTTGCCGGTAGAACGGAAGCGTCACCGTCACATGTTTGCCTTTCGTCGCCACGCCATAACCGTAGGCCCTGAGGGCCTTCGCGACTTTCTGGACTCCGAGGGTCTGTCCAAGGGCCTGTTCAATTGTGCTGATGGGAAGCTTCTGTGACTTCTCAAGATCTTGAGGAGTGATGACTCCTGTCCCAAGCGCAGTCTTATAGGGATACCGTACCTCTATGGGCTCAATCACCGCGCCTCGATCAGCAAGATTAGCGGCAAAAATATTGAGGGTCAGGACGACCATCGAAAGGTCAGTACCGGTCACCTCGACGAAGAGGGCATCGTCTCCCACCCGCACTTCTCCCGATTCGCGGCTATTGATGATCGGCGGAAAGGAAAGTGCCTGACGCTTTGCATCGCATAGGCAGGGCAGGCGATCCTGCCCTGCCAGAATCCCACCGAACTCCAGACCCTTGGGATGGACAAGCAGCATTTCCCCAAGCGTCATCACCGTATCCATCCCCAGCGGCGTGAATGACGCTTCGTCCGGCTTGACCAAGTCGTAGGTAATAGGAAACTTGATTGCCGCGAGACGATAGAGTCCGATCGACACTGTCCGGCGTTTACGTCCGAACATCTCGGAGAGTTTCTCTTGCGTCTGAATCAATTGTGCGAGGCCCACCTGGGTCACGAGGTAGCCGGTCGCAGCGCAAGCTGCCACGTAGGGTCGGACCTTCTCCAGGCCGGGAGCGACGTTCAGCCGCTTTGGCGATTTCAATTTGGTCGTGAGAAAATCGTATTTTGCGAGAGCGCCCTGTTGCTTTGCCCGAAACTGCCGGGCGATTCCTTCGCAGCACCAGAGATCGGGACGATTGCTATCTTGCAACTCGATGCGCAGTTCGCCGGTGTCGGGATTCTGTCCCTTCAGCTCACCCTTCACGAGCATCAAAGATTCTTCGAGTTGCTCCATGGTGATCGGTTGGGGAGTTTCTCCGGGCCCGGCGAGTAATGTCTCGAGATCCTGCTTGAAAATAGTAATCGTCGGCATGTGAAACCTAGAAGGCTCCTCTCGTGGCGCGAATAAGATCAAGATTGTCGGTGAACAACTCGCGAATGTCGTGAATGCCGAGCGCCACCATCGCCATGCGGTCGAGCCCCAACCCCCATGCAATGACTGGAACGGTCACGCCTAGCGGAAGGGTGACTTCAGGCCGGAACAATCCGGCTCCGCCAAGTTCCATCCATCCAAGCTTCGGATGGCGCACGTGGAGTTCGACTGAGGGTTCGGTGAAGGGGAAATAGGCTGGGAGAAATTTGACTTCCTTGGCGTGCGCGACTTCGCGGGCGAAGAGATTCAGCAGGCCGAGCAAGGTGCGAAAGTTGATATCTTCGCCGAGCACGATCCCTTCTACCTGAAAGAAATCAGTCGCATGCGTTGCATCGACTTGATCGTAGCGAAAACAGCGGGCGATGGAAAAATATTTTCCAGGTACGGCTGGTTGGGCCGCTAATGTATGGGCTGAGACGGCCGTCCCCTGGCTTCGTAAGACCAGGCGTCGCGCGCGTTCCACATCGAAGGGGTAGTTCCAACCGGTTGAACCGGTTTCACCGCCATGCTGGTGGGCTTGTGCCACTTGTGACAAGAAGGGTTCCGCAATCGACGAGGCATGAGTCGGTTCTTTGACGAAGTAGACGTCATGAATATCCCGTGCAGGATGGAACTGTGGCATGAAGAGCGCATCCATGTTCCAGAATTCAGTCTCTACAAGCGAGCCACGCATTTCCTGAAATCCCATGCTCACGAGTTGTGTTTTCACCGCATCGAGAAATTCTCGATAGGGGTGCCGTTTGCCCGGCGCGATGCGTGGCGCGCGAAGACTGATCGTGTACTTACGGAAGCGTTTTGCCCGCCAGCTCCCATCTTTCAACTGTTCGGGCGTCAGCTGGGAGACCTCTTCTGCAGTTTCCTGCTGTGAGAGTTGCTGGGCCGCTTCGACCCCGGGTGCGGAGAGCTTGAGGGCTCTCAGCACCCGATCGTCGATACGGAATGGTTCTCGCGCATTTCCGCGCTTGACGGCGTGATCCTGAATGACCTGCCGTTGTGCTTCGGGAAACGCTCGAAGGTCACGAGGCGCTCCATGAAGCTGTTGCAGCAACCCCCGCATCGCCTCCGCCGTCTGGCTCGCCCGACCGGTCGATTCGATACAGCCGCCTTGAATGATGAGGAGCGCCCCCTCTTTCTTCAGCCGTCCGATCGCGCCGCTTATCTCCGTCGGTTCGAGCCCCTCCCGGGATTGGATATCCTGAATGGTCAGGCGCTTGCCGGTCTTAGCCGCATCGCGAGCGACAGACAGTACTCGTTCGATCGGTGAGTATTTTTCAAAATAGAGTTCTCCGGTTTTGGTGAGCGAGACGATCGGCGTCGTGGTTTCCGTATCGACCACAAGCAACGACTTGGCGAGCAACCATTCGATGGCCATACTGAGCTGCGAAGGTTCCAGCCCGGTGGACTGCACGAGCTGTTCCGTCGTGAGGATTGCGGAGTGATTGACTCCGAAGGTCGATAGGACTTTAATTTCGAGAGGATGAAGGCTATCGATGAGAGAAGAAATGTTCACCCGCGAGGCCTATCGGTGAGCGGAGACGCGCAGTGGCGTCGTGGAAGAAGGTTGGCCGGCTGCCCGCATCGCAGCAATCGTCGCGGCATAGTCTCGAGTTGAGAAAATGGCTGACCCGGCTACTAACACATCGGCTCCCGCAGCCAGCACCTGCGCCGCATTGTCAATCTTGACCCCGCCGTCCACTTCAAGCAATGCGCGACTTCCAGTCCGATCAATCATGGCGCGAGCCGAGGCAGTCTTCTGTAGACAGGACGCGATAAACGTTTGACCACCGAAACCGGGATTGACTGACATAATGAGGACCAAATCGACATCGGGAAGAATTTCCTCGATCGTATTGAGCGAGGTGGCCGGATTCAGAGTCACTCCGGCCTTGACACCGCGTTCCTTAATCGATTGCACTGTGCGATGGAGATGCGGACAGGCCTCTACGTGCACCGTGAGGTAGTCTGCGCCTGCCTCGGCGAACTCAGCGATAAAGGCGTCGGCATTGGTGATCATGAGATGAACGTCAAGCGGAAGTTTGGTGACTTTTCTGAGCGCCGCCACGATCGGAGGGCCGATAGTCAAATTCGGAACGAAGTGTCCGTCCATGACGTCGATGTGCAGAAAATCAGCCCCTGCCTGTTCGACGGCTGCCACTTCCTCAGCCAGTCTGGCAAAGTCAGCAGATAAGATCGAAGGGGCAATAAGAATGGGGCGTGCCATCACAACACCTTCCTTAGTCGTGCGGCGTAAAATCCATCCATCGAGAACCGGTTGCCTACTGTCGAGAGGGCGCCTTGTTCAGTGACGAATCCCTGTGCGACAGGTGGGAGCCAGGAGACGACGGATTCACGTCGGAATTCAGTATGCGCACGACAGAATCGCTCGATGACGTCTTCGTTTTCTTCCGGTTCTGTGGAGCACGTACTATAGACTAGCACCCCGCCAGGCCGCAAGCCTGAGGCAACACCTTCGAGAATCTGACACTGGAGTGCCTGATGTCGAGGGAGTGCCAGCGCGTCTTTCCGCCATTTCGCTTCCGGATGTCGTCGTAACACACCGAGTCCGCTGCAGGGCGCGTCTACCAAAATCCGATCAATAGAAGGTTCGCCGATTCTGGCCTTCTTCACGGAAGGAGGTCTCGCTGCCGTAACAAAGGAAGCCCAATCACCTGGCTGTCGAATATCGCCGACGATTGGTTCGACAATTCGGACTCCAAGTCGACGACAATTACTTCGTGCCAGATCCAGGCGAGCCTCCTTCCGATC
>JBBRRN010000191.1:0-6976 GCA_038200685.1 Nitrospirales bacterium | reverse complement strand
TTGATCCCGATTCCGAGACACAAGGTCACGGCAAACCCTTTGATCGGCCCGGTGCCGAAGAGGAACAGCGCCACCCCCGTGATCAGAGTGGTCACGTGAGAGTCGACAATCGTCAGCAGCGCCTTGTCATAGCCTCCATCTATCGCCAAACGAACGGCTTTCCCCGATCGCAGCTCCTCGCGGATACGCTCGAAAATCAGCACGTTCGAATCGACGCCCATCCCGATCGTGAGCACGATTCCGGCAATCCCCGGCAATGTCAGGGTTGCGTTCAATGCCGAGAGCGCTCCGATCAAACACAACAGATTAAGCATCAGCGCGAAATCTGCGATCACGCCAGACAGCCGGTAATACACGACCATGAAAATGACCACCATGGCGCCGGCAAACAGCGTGGCCTGCACGCCCTTCTCGATCGAATCTTTCCCGAGCGACGGCCCGACCGTGAGGTCCTGAATGATCTTGAGCGGAGCCGGCAACGCGCCGGCCCGGAGCACGATGGCGAGGTCATTCGCCTCTTGCATGGAAAACGTTCCGGTGATTTGCGCGCGACCCCCGGTGATGCGGTCCTGAATCACCGGCGCAGAATAGATCGTATTGTCGAGCACGACCGCCATGCGCTTCTTGATGTTGTCGCCCGTAATCCGTTCGAATTCACGACCGCCCTTCCCGTCAAAGGTGATCGATACATAGGGATCGTTGAATTGACCGATCGACACCCGTGCATCGCTCAACACATCCCCGGTCAGCATGACCCGCTTTTTCACGAGATACGGAATGCGATATTCGCGACCGGTGTCCTTATCGACCCCCCGCTCAAAAAGAATCTGATCGCCGGCCGGCAACTTTGACTAGGCCTGCTTGAGAACCTCTTCCTCTTTGTCTTTCGGAATACGGGAAGGCAAAACAAGCTTCGACTGGTTGTCCTCATCGAGCATCTTAAATTCGAGCAAGGCTGTCTCTTTGATCAGATCCCTGGCACGCTTGGGTTCTTTCACACCGGGCAACTGTACGACGATCTGCTTCAACCCCTGCCGCTGCACGATCGGTTCCGCCACGCCGAACTGGTCGATACGGTTTCGGATCGTTTCCAACGCTTGGTTGATGGCAGAGTCCTTGATCCGTTTGGCCTCGGCTTCTCGCAACTCCCACACCAGCCGATTAGCCGATCCGGCAGACGCGGTCTCGCTGAAGGTCGGATAGTCGTCGATTAACTTCTGAATCTGCTCCTTGAGTTCAGCATTTTGAAACTGCATTGTGACCTGAGTCTGTCCCGTCCGCGTGACAGACTCCACGGGGATTTTCTTTTCAACCAAGACATCTTGAAGGGACGCGACCGATCGATCGACGGCAATTTCGACCGCACGATCTTCGTCCACTTCCATGACGAGGTGAATCCCGCCTTGGAGATCCAAGCCCAACGTAATGCCTTTATTCGGCATCACCTGCTTCAGCCAACCAGGCAACGCCTGGTAGAAGGGCTGATAGGTAGGGATGAAGAAGATCACCGACAGCACCACCACCAGCGCTAACAATGTTAACCGCCCGCCCACCTTTTTCATGTCGTCCGGTACCCCTTTATCCTGAGCAGTCTACGAGTCCTTGTCCTTTTCCTCATCGTCGCCACCACGTAATCGGGCAATCTGATCCCGTTGTATGCGAATCTTCGCAGTATCCGCGATCTGCAACGTCACCGTCGCCTTCCCGAGATTCGTCACCGTGCCCCAGATACCCGACGCCGTGACGACCTTGTCGCCCTTCTTCAGGGCCTCCAGTAATACCTTCTGCTGTTTCGCGCGTTTTTGTTGCGGCAAAATAACCAGGAAATAAAAAATGACGAAGATCAGCGCGAACGGAACGAGGGAGAGGATTGTGTTGGCCGTGGAACCCGAACCCGCCCCCCCTCCACCGAACAACTGAGCCATTACGAGCGATTGCATGACCATACACACTCCTCTTCAACAGCATTAGCAGGCTAAAAATTCAGTTTGCGCAAAAAATCCGCTACGCTCATGTAAATGGCACTCGCGCAAAAACTGTCCACAGGATGATTAACAATGCTGTCCAACAAGCCGTGAACGTTACCCGTACAAGATTTTGGAGAAAAAGCTCTTGGCAGCCCTACGTTTCACGTTTTACCGCTAATCCCCTCCGGCATGCCGACGCACATCGGCATCAGCCACGTCTACCGACGAGTCGTCCAGCACAGCCCGGTCGCGAGATCGGTAAAAGTCTTCACGGAACGACCGGAACGTCCCTTGTGCGATTGCTGATCGCACCTGACCCATCAGATCAGCAAAATACCAGAGATTGTGGATCGTATTCAGTCTCGACGACAGCATCTCTTTCATCTGAAAGAGGTGGTGCAGATAGGCGCGTGAGTAGCGCGCGCAGACCGGGCAGCCGCAGGCAGGATCAATCGGCTGGTCATCCCGAACATATCGCGCTTGCTTAATCACCACTCGCCCAAAACTGGTAAAGAGCGAGCCGGTCCGCCCATGGCGCGAAGGCACCACACAATCAAACAGATCGATCCCGCGCGCTGCACCTTCGACGAGATCCTCCGGCATCCCGACACCCATCAAATACCGCGGTTTCGAAGTCGGCAGTTCCGGCACAGTCACATCCAACATGGCATACATCTCTGCCTTCGATTCTCCCACCGAGAGCCCACCGACCGCGTAGCCCTCGAACCCAAGCCCGGCGAGGTCGCGCGCCGAGGTCACGCGGAGATCTGCGTCTAACCCACCTTGCACAATCCCGAAGAGGGCTTGATCCCTGCGACGCCGGCTGGCCTGACAACGTTGGGCCCAAAGGGTCGTCCGCCGCACCGCATCGCGCACGATCGCTCTTTCCGCCGGTAAGGCCACACAGTGATCGAACGCCATCATGATATCGGCCCCCAACGCTTCTTGAATCTCGACGACAGTCTCCGGCGTGATGAAATGTGTGGACCCATCGAGATGCGATTGAAAACTCACGCCCTCATCCGTTACCTTGCAAAGCTTGGCAAGACTGAAAATCTGAAATCCGCCGCTGTCCGTCAAGATGGCTCCCGACCATCCCGTAAACCGATGTAATCCACCCATCTCAGCCACGATCTTGTGCCCAGGCCGCAGATAGAGATGGTAGGCATTGTTCAGCATGAGACGAAATCCAAGCTGTTCTAAATCGACAGGATCGATCCCCTTCACTGGTCCCAGCGTGCCAACCGGCATAAAGGCGGGCGTGTCGATCACACCATGAGCAGTGCTGAGCCTCCCCAAGCGCGCACTCGTCTCACGATCCGCCTGCTGAACTAAAAAATCCACAATCCCTCTTGCCAGCTACATCTGCTCCGGCGCGGAAATCCCAAGCACGCCGAGCCCATTCTTCAAGACTTGCTGGATTCCACTCATCAACGCCAGCCTCGCCGCAGTCCGTTCGGGAGTCGGCGCCTCCTTCTGCAGCCCCTCGGCTGGAGCTAATCCTTCAGGAGTCACCGACAACAGATCGCGGTCCGCAGCAGGAGGCAGAATCCGATGCTTGTTATAAAACGTGTGGAGCAGGCCGGCCAATTGCTGGAGGTAATAGGTCATCCGATGGGGCTCATAGGCCATGGCACTACCCTGCAGAACGGAGGGATACGCCGAGAGCTTGCGAATCAGCCCCAATTCATCCGGATCAGTCAATACCGTCAAATCCGTCTCGCTCGGCAAGGGACAGGCGATGCCTCGATCTGTGGCAACACGCCAGAGACTGGCGATCCTAGCATGGGCGTATTGCACATAGTACACGGGATTATCGGATGACCGCTGCTTCGCCAGTTCCAGGTCGAAATCCAGATGCGAACTGGAGTCACGCATCAAGAAAAAGAACTTCGCCGCATCGGCCCCGACTTCATCGATCACTTCCCGCATCGTAATGAACTCGCCGGCCCGCTTCGACATTTCCACTTTTTTCCCACCGCGCAACAAATTCACCATCTGGACCAGCACGACCTGGAGGCGATCTTTCGGATGCCCATAGGCCTGTACGACCGCTTGCATGCGAGGAATGTACCCATGGTGATCCGCGCCCCACACATCGATGAGAAGATCGTATCCGCGCTGCAACTTATCTTGGTGGTAGGCAATATCGGAGGCCAGATATGTATACTCACCATCCTGTTTCCGCACAACACGATCCTTCTCGTCACCGAACGCCGAGGATCTGAACCACCAGGCCCCTTCTTGTTCGAACAGGAACTGTTGCGATTTCAATTCATCCAACACCCGTTGAAGCGCCCCTGAATTCACGAGAGAAGCCTCGCTAAACCAGGACTCGAACTCGATCCCGAAGGACTTCAGATCCTCGCGAATCAGTCGCAGCAATTCCTGGTTGGCGAACGTTCGACAGCGCTCCTCGACTTCTGCGGCCATCCGTCCAGCCAGCTCAGGCCCGAGCTGTTGATGCACCCGCTCAGCTACCGCCGTGATATAGGCCCCGTGATAGCCCTCTGCAGGAAACTCGACAGGCCGGTTAGACAGTTCCTCGTAACGCGCATAGACGGAGGCCCCCAGCAATTTCATCTGCCGGCCGGCATCGTTGATGTAGTACTCGCTCACAACGTCATAGCCGACCGCCTTGAGCATGTTCGCAACCGCTTGCCCAACCGCCGCGCCTCTCCCATGCCCTACATGCAATGGACCGGTCGGATTCGCACTCACATATTCCACCAACACTCGGCGCCGTTGCCCAATTTCCGCTCGCCCGTAGACAGACCCTTCCCGCTCGATTTCCCTGAGCACTTCCTGCCACATAGCTGGTTTAACTGTGAGGTTGAGAAATCCAGGCCTGGCAATTTCTACTCGGTCGAAAAGCTGATCGCGTTGAGCAAGATTGTCGATGATAATTTGGGCGATATCGTGGGGGGCTCGTTGCTCAGACACGGCGAGAGACATAGCGACCGTGGAAGCTAAGTCTCCCCATTCAGGGCGTTTGGGAGTATCCAGACTCACCTGAGGCCAGGATTCCGTCTTTAACTGGCCCTTCTTTTTGGCCCCGTCGAGCGCTCCAATCAATGCGCTGGTGACCTTTTCTTGAACGACCCCGCTGGACAAGAAAATAACTCCTAAGTCCTTACCAATGAAAGGGAAAAAGAACTGGTCACTTTAGCATACGGGATAATCAGTGACAAGGCAGCCGGATGGAATTCTCCGTCGAATCGCTGTTTCATCAAGGCGGGTGAGACACAGTGCCACAAGATCATCCGTTGGTAGATCGAGACAAGGGTTCCCCTTACATCGACTCACCTCGTCCCATGATCGGCAGAGGCACGATGTGCCCTGCACGACGGTCACGTGGCTGCCACGAGGAGCCCAGCGAGCAGGATCGGTCGGCCCGAATAGAGCAACCATACGTAGCCCCAACAGTCCTGCCATATGCGTGATCCCCGAATCCTGCCCAACAAAAAGTTGTGATTGTGCAAGCACTCCGGCGACAGTGAGGAGATCAAGGTTCTTCAAAACAATTGGTGGGTTTTGGCATAATTGGAGTAGACGCTCAACCGGCGCCCGATCTGCCGGCCCTTCAAGAATCACCGGAATGGCGCCAACACGCTGAACAGCGACGACTACAGGCAGGAGTGTCTCCGATGCCACACATTTATGGGGGCTGCCACTCCCCGGATGAATGACAACAAGAGATTGTCCAATAGAGTGGCCCGCCGCTTCGAGGCAGGCCCGCCCAAGCTGGAGGACCGGTTCCGTTACCTTCAGCAGAATATCTCCATCATCTTCAGAGGGAACCTCATCGATCGTTTCAAGAAATCTGTCTTGCTGATGTGCCGCAAGAATATCAGTCGAAAATGGAGACCTGACGATAACCGTTCGAACTCCAAAGGCCTTAAGGGTCCCGCTTAAAGTGCCATCAAGACTCTGCGTCCAGCCGATTGCGAGGTCACAGTCCGGCAACCATGTTCGCATCTGACCCGTAACAGAGTCTGCGCCCACGAATAAGTCCGCACAATCGCGTCCCTGTATTGAGGTCCATGTATCGACGACACCGCAGGCGTAAAGTAGCTTTGCGGCCTGAGCCTCTGCACAGAGTGCCAGCCGATAGTCTGGGAAACGAGTCCGCACGCGAACCATAGCCGGAACTGCCAATAGCACATCGCCAAGGCTGCCAGGATGGATCACTATGATCGTCCTTCTCACAGTAGACATGACGGTTATCCTGCAGGAGGAATCCGAGTCAACAGAAGCCGTGCCTCTTCAAGCTCAGCCACTGTATTCACGTTATAAAAGGAACGATAGGAAGGATCGAGAGTGAACAAGTCCTCCTCCGTGACATACTGTACACGGAGAGACGATTGCGAAACCATCCCTTGGATCTTAAGCCGCCGCGCCTGAATCATCTGTTCGACAAGCGGCACGCACCGTTTTCCATACAATGCATGCATCGGATGTAGACGACCTGCAAGTTTCGCCATCACAATATCTGCGTTGGGCCTCCGACTTGTGAACTGAGCAATGACAGTCTGATCCAGAAATGGCATGTCGCAGGCGACCACGAAAATGCTAGATGTTGTTGCTTCCATGAGCCCGGTATACAGCCCTCCGAGACTACCGCAATCAGGTATTAGGTCGCGCACAACTTTTGCATCGACGCCAAGTGGATCGGTGTCCTTCGCAATGACGACTAGCACCTCCTGAAAGATTGAGTGAAGCACCGCCAGTCCACGTTCAAGGAGTGTCTGATCTCCCACGACAAGGTGCCGTTTATCTTCGCCCATTCTTCGGCTTTTTCCTCCGGCCAGAAGGACGCCGGTTACTTCGATCTCCACAATCCTCCAATGCAGCCGGCTAAATAGAAAGAGGGGGTGGGTCGCCCCACCCCCTCCTGATAGTTCAGACTCCTGTTGCTCTTAAAATCTTAGAGAGTCTTTTGCTTCCGCTTATTAGATCGTCTGGTCAGTATCCACCCTTCGAGAAGCACCACACCAAACGCAATCTCA
>JBBRRN010000190.1:0-6999 GCA_038200685.1 Nitrospirales bacterium | reverse complement strand
GTACGCCTTGCCTCTTCGCTCGCTGCGGCCTTGCCTGGGAAAGGGCGCGTCTCGGCGCCCCAGGGTCGGGCGGGTGAGAAGTCTGGCCATTTTGAGCATTCTGCGTAGTATAATGAGCGCTGAGATGGCGATATGAAAAGCGCCGCACGCACACACGCAGTATTCAGCACTTCTGAATCAGTCCTTCACTGATGCCGACACTTTCCAGCAGTCTTCTTGTCGTCACGGATCGTCATCAGGCCAAAGGGCGTCCGTTGGTCCCCCTTCTGCAGCAGGTGCTCACAGCCGGGACACCTGCCATTCAACTCCGTGAGCGCGATCTCTCTGCCAGGGAACTTGTGACGCTTGCGCATGAGGTGCAGGCTGTCACGGCCTCTTGCAGGTCCCAACTCCTCATCAATGATCGGGTCGATGTCGCGTTGGCGCTGGAAGGAGTCGGCGTCCATCTGCGCAGCAATAGTCTGCCTCTGCCGGTCGTACGACAGATGCTGGGACCGCAGCGGCTCTTGGGTATATCCGTGCATGCGGTAGAAGAGGCAATGCAGGCGGAGGCGCAAGGCGCAGACTACATTGTGCTTGGCCCGATCTATGAGACGCCGTCCAAGCAAGTATTCGGTCCGCCGCTCGGCATTCACACGCTTGAGAAGGCATGCACACTTATTCGTATCCCCATTATCGGGATTGGCGGCGTGACGGCGGCGCGCGCGCGTGAGATGCGGCGTGCGGGAGCGTTCGGTGCGGCAGTGATCACGGCGATTCTCGGTGCGGACGATGTGGAGTCGGCGACGCGCGAGTTACTCGATGCCGTGACACTCGCCCTGTGATGTGCGTGACGCACGATGATCACGCAGGAGGATGACGCTGTCTGGTTGACCACCCCAAGAACGAGTGTTAGAATCCGCCCAGACGAGGACTTCTCGATTCAGCACAGGGTGCAGATTTTTTCGAGTCGCACATGGACGGCAAGAAAGAAAGTCCGAGTCGATTCCGGTCTCTCCGAGATTCCGTCACGCAGATCACGAAGCGGTTGACAGAAGGAGAAACGGACGTGGCGCCACGCAACGACGAACATGTTCGCGAAGTAGAAAAGCTCCGTGTGCAGATCCAGTCGATGGAAGAAGAAATCCGCCGGCTGTACCAGTCCCGCTATCAGCTCGACCAAGCCACCAAACAGAACGAAACGCTCGTCGACACCCTCCAGGAAGCGAAAGGGCAGATTGAAGCATTGCGTGTCGAAGTTGAAAAACTGACCGCGCCTCCGTCGGCCTATGCTATCTTTTCCAGTCTCAATGCCGACGGAACCGGTAATGTCTATGTCTCCGGACGAAAAATGAAAGTCAGTGTGCATCCGTCGATCAATGGGAAGGCGATGCGTAAGGGGCAGGAAGTGCTCCTGAACGAAGCCTTGAACGTGATTGAGGTGAAGGGCTTCGATATCCAGGGTGAAGTGGTGCGGCTTAAAGACGTGCTGGAAGGCAACCGTGCCTTGGTGACCCTGCATTTCGATGAAGAAAAGGTTGCCGAACTCGGTGATCCGCTGCTCGCCGAACGATTGAGCGTCGGCGACCATCTGCTCTACGACCCCCGTTCCGGCTATGTCGTTGAAAAGCTGCCGAGGTCTGAGTCGGAAGAGTTGGTCTTGGAAGAAGTGCCCGATGTCGATTACGAGCATATCGGCGGTTTGCAGCATGAATTGGAGCAGGTTCGTGATGCAGTGGAGTTGCCGTTCCTTCATCCGACCCTGTTTTTAGAATATAAGTTGAGTGCGCCGAAGGGGGTCTTGCTCTATGGACCGCCGGGCTGTGGAAAAACCTTGATCGCCAAGGCTGTGGCGAATTCGATTGCGAAGAAACTCGGGCATCTTACCGGAAAAGAAGTGCGGAGTTATTTCTTGCATGTGAAGGGCCCTGAGTTGCTCAATAAGTATGTCGGTGAGTCCGAGCGCCAGGTCCGCGAAGTCTTCAAGAAAGCGAAAGAGCGGGCGGCGGACGGTAATCCCGTCATCGTGTTCTTCGACGAAATGGATGCGCTCTTCAGAACGCGAGGCACCGGGATTTCTTCCGACATCGAATCGACGATCGTCCCACAGTTTCTTTCGGAAATCGACGGTATGGAACGACTCCGCAATGTGATCGTGATCGGAGCCAGTAACCGCCAGGATCTCATCGACCCGGCTGTCCCCCGTGCCGGACGGTTAGATGTGAAGGTCAAGGTGGGTCGTCCCGATGCGGTGGCGGCCAAGGATATTTTCTCGAAGTACTTGAGTATCGACCTGCCGTTTGCCGAGGAAGATTTGCAACGCCATGGCGGAGACGCCAAGGCCTTAGTCGCGCAGATGACCGATCTCACGGTCGGGGCGATGTATGCGTCCTCGGAAGAGAATAAGTTCATCGAAGTCACCTACGCAAACGGTGAAAAAGAGGTGCTCTACTTCAAGGATTTCGCGAGCGGCGCGCTGATCGAAGGCATTGTGTCGCGCGCGAAGAAGTTTGCCGTCAAGCGGGCGATCGCGAAGGAAGGCCGTGGTCTTCGAGCCGAGGACTTGATCCGCGCTATCCGGGAGGAGTTCAAGGAACACGAAGACCTACCCAATACGACCAATCCTGACGACTGGGCGAAGATCTCCGGAAAAAAAGGCGAAAAAATTGTACATCTTCGGACGATCAGCGGAAGCCCTGGCGACTCGCGGCAGATCGAAACTGTCACGACAGGGCACTATCTCTAAAATGTCGCATCCATGCAGGAATCTACCGCATTGACGACTCCCCGCGTACTGGGAACAGAAACAGAATTTGGTATCGCGTCACGCGATCCTGCCGCCGCAGACCCTGTCTCCAATTCAATCGCCGTCATCGGGCACTATTCGGGGCTGCCGGCTCCTCTGGCCGTTTGGGACTATGAAAATGAGAATCCGCTACTCGACGCGCGTGGATTCGAGGTCGAGGGGGAGCGGGAGCGGCCCAATCCCGAGTACAATCGTCAGCTGAATAAGGTGCTAGCCAATGGGGGACGTCTCTATGTCGACGGCGCCCATCCAGAGTACTCCACGCCTGAGTGCACCAATCCACGAGAAATAGTCGCGTTCGAACGTGCCGGCGAACGAATCCTTGCGCAGTGCCTCGCGCAGATGGCGCGAGCCACCGGGCGGGATCATTGTGTCCTGTATAAGAATAACTCGGACGGCAAGGGGAACAGCTACGGCTATCATGAAAGCTATCTCATGTCGCGCGCGGTTCCCTTCGAGCGCATCGTGAAGGTCTTGGCGCCGTTCTTTGTGACGCGGCCCATTTTCGCTGGGGCAGGAAAGGTCGGCGCAGAGAATCAGACCAGCCCAACGGAATATCAGATCTCGCAGCGTGCGGATTTCTTCGAGTGCCTCGTCGATCTCAATACGATGGTTCGGCGTCCCATCGTCAACTCGCGCGATGAGCCGCATGCGGAGTATGGCAAGTACCGGCGGCTGCACGTGATTGTTGGAGATGCCAACATGGCGGAACTGTCGACCTACCTCAAGGTCGGTACGCTATCGATTGTTCTGGATCTGCTCGATGCCGGTGCCGATCTTCCGCAGTTCGAGTTGGAGGATCCAGTCCGAAGCATTAAACAGGTGTCGCGCGATTTGACGATGAAGGAGCCGCTCACTCTGACGAGGGGGCGCGCGACGACGGCGGTGGCGATTCAACGAGCCTATTTGAAGGCCGCCATGGGATACTATGCCTGCCACGATCTTTCCCAGGTCACGAAAGATATTCTCGTCCGCTGGGAAGACGTCTTGGATCGATTAGAGCAAGACCCTCGGCTGTTGGTGCGTGAGCTGGATTGGGTGGCGAAGCGCCAGATGATGGAATCCTACATGGAGCGAAAGGGCTGTGGGTGGGGCGACCCTCGCATACGGCTGATGGATTTGCAGTATCACGACGTCCGTCCTGAGAAGGGCCTCTACTTTACGCTGGAACGCAGCCACTTGATCGAGCGAGTTGTGCAGGAGGTGGAAATTGCGCGAGCGGAGTTCACTCCGCCTCCTGGGACGCGCGCCTATTTCCGTGGACGTTGCGTCAGCAAGTTTGCGAAGTCGGTCTATGGCGTCAGTTGGACTTCGGTCCTTTTCGATATCGGCAACAACCAGGTGAAACGAGTGCCTTTGATGGATCCGCTTCGAGGCACGGCCTCGCTGACGAGCGACCTCCTCGATCAGGTCGAGACGGTCGACGACTTGCTGGCGAAGCTCAAGGCCTGATGTCCAACCCTTCCTTGCAATGACCACAATGAAATTGCCATTTTTCCCTAACCATGACGACTCGAGTTTCTTCGACTTTTTGACTGAACACCATCCTGCACTGACTCCCACAGGCCGCAGTGGATTCCTGCAGGCTCAAGCCACAGCGGACCCGATGCGCGGGGCCGGTTCAATGAGCGTGCCCCATGCCACCACCGTGCTGGCGATCAAGTATCAACTGGGTGTGGTGATTGCCGGAGATCGTCGAGCGACGGAAGGGTTTCAAATCGCCGAACGCCGGATTGAGAAGGTCTTCAAGATCGACGAGTATTCCGCGATGGCGATCGCCGGCGCCGCCGGCCCTTGTATTGAAATGGCCAAGTTATTCCAAGTCGAGTTAGAGCATTACGAAAAGTTAGAAGGTGTGCAACTGTCTTGTGAAGGGAAGGCCAACAAGCTTGGACAGATGGTCAAGGCCAATCTGCCGATGGTCTTTCAAGGGCTGGTCGTCATGCCACTCTATGTCGGCTACGACTTGAAGCGCGCAGAAGGCCGCATCTTCAAGTACGATCTCGCGGGTGGCCGGTACGAAGAGTCGGAATACCACGCCATAGGGTCTGGCGGAAAAGATGCCCGCAATACAATGCGGGAGCACTTCCTCAGAGGCATGGCAGAGCCGGACGCGCTGAAGTTAGCTCTGCTGGCTCTGTACAATGCAGCAGACGATGATGTCGGCACCGGGGGGCCGGATCTTGTGAGGGGTATTTACCCCACGGCGAAGGTCGTCAGCGCGAGCGGCATTACCGATGTCTCCGACCAGCAGATCCGCGGCGTCTATGATGGGTTGATTGCCACTCGACGCTCCAAGGAGAACTAAGCATGCCGATGCCCTACTACGTTTCGCCCGAGCAGATGATGCAGGACAAGGCGGAGTATGCCAAGAAAGGCATCGCCAAAGGCCGCTCCATCATTGCCCTCGAATATGTGAACGGGATTCTGCTCGTCGCGGAAAACCCTAGTGCTTCCCTCTACAAAACCTCCGAGATCTACGACAACATCGCCTTCGCAGGGGCCGGCAAGTACAGCGAATTTGAAAATCTCAGGAAGGCCGGCATCCGGCATGCGGACCTTAAAGGATTTATGTACAGTCGGGAAGATGTCACGGCCCGGTCACTCGCGAACGGGTATTCCCAAAGCCTCGGTACTATTTTCAGTCAGGAGCTAAAGCCGCTGGAGGTAGAAATCCTGGTGGCGCAGGTCGGGCACAACGGCCAGCCTAATGAGATGTATCGCATCTCCTTCGACGGCAGCATCATCGACGAACGCACCTTTGCGGTCATCGGAGGCAAGTCCGAAGCTGTGCAAGCCGTGCTCAAGGAGAAAGGCTTAATGCAGCCTCCGGAACTCAAGGCTGCCCTCACTCTTTGTCTCACCGCACTTGAACAGATCGGGAGCCAGAAGCTCTCGCTGGAGAGCCTTGAAGTGGCGGTCCTGGATCGCACCCGCGACGGCAGAAAGTTCCGCCGTCTTTCGCCGGCCGACACCGAACAACTCCTCGCAACTTAGCAGGATGCTGAAAAAGTCTCTCTTCTTACCTGCCTGACCCGCCGCGCCGAGACGCGCCTCTCACCAGGCGACGTTCTCGCGTCGCTCAGAGGCTCAACGTACGGAACAGCGCTCTCAGATGTCGGAATTATTGGAGGGGCTTTTCCGTTCGCCAAGATTCATTCAACAGGTGAACGGTCCACACGATGTGCGGTAGGTACCTCCTCGCCGCTTCGCTCGCGGCCACCTTGCCGGACGACCTTTTTGAGCATCATGCGGAGTCTGCTTTCTGCTGGGCCACCGTTAGGACCCTTGAAGTTTCCTCGTGCTCCCCTAGTTTTTCCATAGCCTGCTCGTCTCCTCAGTTAAGTTTCTGACGCACAGACCGATACAGACTCAGAGCATCCTCTACAGATGGACACGACGGTCGGCTCAGACCGTCCCGTATCTGCCCGAGCTCGGAGGTCTATATGGACACAGAGAAATCGATGTCGCCATCTCACGCAAAAACGATCTTGGTCGTCGACGACGACCCGTCGACGAGGTTGATCTGCGTTAAGAAGCTCCGTGCTGAAGGGTTTACTGTCCTTGAGGCAGAAGGCAGTTCGGAGGCATTAAAGACCCTGGCTACTCATCAAGAGCCGATCGACCTTCTGCTGACCGATCTCATGCTGCCTCCGCCCGGCCTTCAATTGACCGCCACCCAAAATCCGTATCCGCGGGTTCATGGTCACGACGTCATCCAGCGTGCCTTTGCCATGAAGAAGACATCCCGTGTGATCCTCATGTCGAGCCTGTCGTATCATGAACGCAAAGCGTACCAAGCGATCACCGATCATGTGCCTTTTCTCCAGAAGCCCTTCTCCGTGGAGACCTTGATGCAACTAGTCCACGAGGTGCTCGCTTCGGCCCCGCTCTCCTTCGACGACTCCGTCGCCAAGTCGACCGCCAAACAAGACGTTCGGTGGTATGGCTAGCCTCACGCTGTCCCTCACGTGAATCCCGTGTTCCCATCTCGGGCGAATCACCCCTCACCTGCATCATTCATGACGGTTCGTTGAGAAGCCACTGCGAGCAAGCCGACCGAAGGTTCGTCGTAGCAGCGGATCGACGGTTACATCAGAAACGTCCATGAATTATACAGATTAGGGCACGGCTCTGAGGCATCAACATCCTACACGCGACTCCATGGCTATCGAAGCAGCATCCCTATCTAATATAATGGAACAAGGGGAGAG
>JBBRRN010000189.1:0-7020 GCA_038200685.1 Nitrospirales bacterium | reverse complement strand
GTCGCAAATGATGCAATGAACGGGAGGTGTTCGATGAGTGGAAGAGCAAGAGTCGAGAGCGTGTGGCGGTTTTGGGGAATGGCAGATCGAAACGCGAGTGTCCACCCCTCACCCCTCACCGCTCACCCCTCACGGTATGTGCTGCGCAGTGAACGGGGTTTCACATTCATCGAGATCATGGTCGTGGTCGCCATTCTCGCGATCCTTGCAGCCTTGGTCGTGCCTCGCATCATGGGGCGAACCGATGACGCCAAACGCACAGCGGCGAAAGTTCAAATTCGAAATATCGAAGGCGCCTTGCAACTCTACAAGCTCGACAACGGTATCTATCCCACAACTGAACAAGGGCTAAAAGCCCTAGTCGAAAAACCTTCGGTCGGAGTTGTCCCAAAGAAGTGGAAACTCGGTGGATATATTCAAAAACTCCCGGAAGATCCCTGGGCAAACCCCTACAAGTATTTTAGCCCCAGTCAGACTCCCATTCAGAATCCCGGTCAGACCTCCAGTCTGAGAGGTGAGTACGATATTATCTCCCTCGGGACCGATGGTGAAACGGGCGGCGAAGGCATCAATGCCGATATCACCAATTGGAACCTGGACAAGGAATAGATGATGCGGCACGGGGCGAGAGCCGAAGGACCAAGAACCCGTGAGGCCTATTTCAGCGTTTCCCGCGTCTCACACCTTTCGCCTCACACCTTTCGCACCTCGCGTGGATTCACCATTCTGGAAATTATCATCGTCTTATTCCTACTCGTCGGCTTACTCGGCATCGTGCTGCCTCGAATTTCGCTGGAAGAAAATCTGGGTTCTATCGGCCGGGAGATGGTCAGGACGGTACGATCCATCCAGGATCTGTCCATGGCAACCCAGAAACCACTCCGACTGTACGTCGATATCGACCAGGGGGTCTACTGGCTGATGATCCTGGATGGGAATCAGGAAAAGGCGCTGATCGACCACCACACCTGGGCCAAGCCGATACACCTCCCAACCGCAGTTCGTATCTCTGATATGGTGGTCGGTCAGGCGATAAAAAGCTCCGGTCGGGTCGATCTGGACTTCTACCCCTCAGGAAGGATCGATCCGATGACGATGCATTTGGTGGATACGCGCAACAACCTTCTGGCCATAGCCATTGAGCCGGTGACAGGAGCCATCCGGATGAGCGATGAGCGGATCGAGCCTCTTCTTCCCACACAGCTCATCATTCTCGATCGAGTGAAACCGTTACTCAAAATGACCGAAGTCGTGAAGGATTCGCGCCCACGTTGACTGCATTCCCACAGAATGTGCGTCTATGAAAAGTGACCAGGGTTTCACATTATTGGAGGTACTGATCGCGCTGGGTATTCTCGCGCTGGCGCTGCCGATCTTGTTGGGACTTCGCAATTGGGATCTCGACCTTCACGCGAGAGCCAGGGACCTGACGACGGCCACGATCCTCGCGCAGGAAAAGTTGGTCGAGACGGAGTTGGGCCCACTCTTGCCCCTTGGCGAAACAGGCGGAGAATTTCTGCCGACCCCGTTGGGATCTCAAGCCACCCCCGAGATGACGAATCGCCCGACGAATTACCGGTGGAAACGGATTGTCTCGCCCACACCTTTACCAGTCGTGCGGGAAATCAAAATACAGGTCCTCTGGCCGAGAGGGGAAATAGAGGAAAGGGTCGAGGTCAGCACCTATGTCTTTTCGACGAGCGCCACAGGGTTCTGAAGAGGGATTTACCCTGGTCGAGGTCCTGCTGGCGGTCTCTCTCATCGCCATGATGGCCACATTAGTCTTCGGGTCCCTCTATGTGACGACAAGCGCGATCGAAGTCGCACGAGCGAGATCAGCCGATGAGCAGATCGTTCGCCGTACGTTAAGCCTCATGATTGATGAGTTGTCAGTCAGCGAGAGTCGTGCAACCGGTCCTTGGATGGGGATCAACGACCAACGAGACGGTCAACCGGCAGATTCGGTCGCCTTCCTCACCATGGGCCAGTTTCGAGGGGCGGACTCGGCCAAAGATACCGAGCTGGTTCGTATCGTCTACACCAGAGAAGGCGATCGCCTCCTTCGATTTTCCCGAAGGAATCTCTATAGCCTGACAGATGAATCCATTGAAAAGATCGAGCTCGCCACCAAAGTAAAAGGGTTCAATGTGCGCTATTACGACGGGAAGAGCCAGCTCTGGCTGGATGAGTGGGATAGTCGTGGAAAGCCTGGCGCGCCTAAAGCGATCTTGATCGAGCTGACACTGCTCCAAGGGAAAGAGGAACCCGTGACGGTTCGCCAATGGGTGTCAGTGGGGGCTTCATAATGACGTGGCCTTTTGCCTGGCTTGCGACCGTGACACGTAAAGGCCCCTTGGGGTGGGGACTGGCATCGCTGGCCTGCTTCATCCTATTCCTGCTCCTGACCTTTCCTTTTGGCCCACTCCAGCACCGCCTGTTGACCGAATTCAATCGGACGAGTGGGTGGGAGGTTCGTGCGGCAGATTGGTCGGTGGGCCTACCCGCGGCCATCGAGTGGCATGACCTGGTCCTCACTGGGCCGACAATCGGAAGTATTTCCGTTGGAGCTGCACGAGCGGCAATTGGGGTCTTTCAGGCAATTTTAGGCCAAGTAGTGGTAGAGTACGCCATTCAGCTGCCGGGAGTCGCACAGTCAGAAGCAGGACGAGCCTCGGGATCGCTGACCGCTGCCTCATGGTCTTTACAGGGTCCTCTGGTCGTCAAAGGCCATCTCCAGCAGATGGATCTTGCAACAGTGCTGAAACCTTACGTGAGCCGAGGGACAATCCAGGGAGACTTCATGCATCGGTGGGATAGCACACAAGCTGCCCTCAATGGGGAAGGGACCCTGAAGGCTGAAATCAAGGATCTCGTCGTCGAACGGATCGCGGCCAACGCCGCTGCAAATTCTTCGCTCACATTCAACCAGATCCACGCTGTGCTCGCCTGCCGCAATGGCGTATGCGACATCAAGGATTTGAAGGGAGACGGCGTGGACGGATCCTTTTCGGCCCAGGGACATGTCACGTTGCGACAACCTCTGCAAGAAAGTCTTCTCGATCTCACAGTCACCGTGATTCCAGGAGCCGGATTTGCCCAAAAAGCGGCGAGCCTCTCGTTGCCACCGTTCCAACCAGGAGCCCCCTTGACGTTCAAACTTGTAGGACCGATTATACATGCGCGGGTCGCGCTCTAACAGACAGTACGGTGTGCGAGAAAGATCGGACAGACGAGACAGACGTAGACGATCGCTCCACGTAGTTTCAATGGTCTTCTGTGCCTCACGTATTTCACCGATTCCCGAAACATCCCGGCCGAGCATGATGGGATGAGGAGCGAACAGCGTTGTCGATGATTGCTGAATGCGTTGGGCTCGATATCGGACAAACGGCTTTGAAGGCCGTGCGGTTCCGCCGCCGCCTGACAGGGCGTGAATCGGTAGAATACTTCCACCAGCCCATTCCTTATGGGCGTCAGGAACACACGGAACCGGCGTATCGCACCGCCATGCTCAGAAACTTTCTCTGGCAGCATGGTTTGTATGGGAGCGGGGAAATTGTGACCGCACTCCCCTGCCAAGATGTGTTTGTCAGAACCCTCTCCTTTCCCTTTCGAGATGCTTCCAAGCTGGCGCAGATTGTCCCGTTTGAAATGGAAAACCTGATTCCCATGCCTTTGGAGGACGTCACCGTTGGTAGTCTGTTGTTGCCGCCGCGAGAATCCCTGGAAGGACAGGCAAAAGCCAAAGGGTCCGACGTCCTCGTCACTGCAGCGCCCAAAACAAAAATTGCTGAACATTTGCGGTTTATGGCCTCCGCCGATCTGAACCCCTCTATCATCACGGTTGACGGCATGGCCTTGTTTTCCGTCAGCCAGTTTTTGAAAGAAGAAGGGGCCCAGGTTCCCGGTGACATGGCGATTATCGACGTCGGCGCCTCGAAAACGACCTTATGTCTCGTGCACGAAGGCCGTCCCGTGTTGTTACGAACAGTGCTGTGGGGAGGGAATCATCTCACCCATGCGCTCGCCGTGCGCTATGCCTGTAGCTTCGCCGAAGCGGAACGGCGAAAGCGGGCCATGGCCGTGCAGGAAATCGATGCCTGGCTGGAGCCAGTCCTTAAAGAGCTGCGCGTCTCCCTCCACGCTTACGAAGGCACCATCCATCAACGGCTCACTCATTGTTGGGTATCGGGCGGCGGCTCTAAATTGAAAGAACTCAGCGGACATATGGCGCAACAACTCGGCTTACTCCCGGTCGGCCCACGGCAAGGATTTGGATCGAGTTGCCCACGCGCGTTTTCCATCGCATTTGGATTGTCGATCCATCCAAATATTGTCCGCCCCCGCTGGAAATCCAGGCTGGCGGGATCGAATCTCGCGCTGGACTTCAAAGCCAGCAGCGATGCCGCATCGGACACAACGGAAGTGTCCAAACGGGATCGACGGCTGGCTCTATGGGGAGGACTGATCCTGGCTCTTCTCGTGTTAGGAGATCTCGCCGTACGCGTCGCCCTCAAAGATTCTACGGTCAAAGACCTCAAGCGCGGACTCCAGACGCAATATGAGCAAACATTTGGTCCCGGCGTGAACCCGGGTGATGAATTGGACCAGGCGCGTTATCGAGTGTCGCAGCTGGAAAAAGGTCTCTCGATCGTCGACGGTACGCGCTATAACGTTCTGGCCGGCCTGGCAGAACTCGTGAAATATGTGCCCCAGGGCGTCCCGTTGAAGATACGGGAACTGACGATCGACGGAACGAGCATCCATCTTGAGGGAGAAACCACAACGTTCGATGCGGTTGAGAAGATTAAACAGTCCTTCATGGCGAACGAGACTCTCCATGATGTATCCATCAGCGATACCCGCGTCGGAGCGGTGCCAAACCAAGTCGTGTTTCGCCTCACCTATACGGTGCAACGGCCATGATGCAGATGCTGAAAGAACGGTGGCAGCAGTTCTCGCAGCGCGAGCGCTTCACCGTGGCGGCTGGCGGAGCCATGGTTGTGGCCGCGCTCGTCTTTCTCCTGATCGTCGATCCGCTCATGGCCTCGATCGACAAGCTCGATCGGCACGCGAAACGGAAAGCGAAAGACAGCCAAGAACTCGCGCTCGTCGCGCAGGAGTACGTGGTCAAGCAGGCGCGTATCACCAAAGTTGAGCAACGCATGCCGAGCCCCCCGGCCCAGTTTTCGCTGCTAGCGTTCATGGAAGAAGCGACGACGACGGCGCAGATTCGCGACCGCATCGTCGGCCTGCAGCCGCAGGCCACCGTTGTGGTCCAGGGCTATCAGGAAACCGCGGTTGACCTTCGGCTCGACGGCGTCTCGCTTCCTCAGCTCCTCGCGCTGCTAGCGGCCATCGAACAGGCGCCTTATGACGTTCAGGTGCATCATCTGCAAATCAAACCGAAATACGATAATCCAATCAATCTCGACGCGACGCTGAGAATCGTGACCTATGCGAAGGTCTGATGAACGTGGTATCGCCCTTCTTCTCACCCTCCTGGTTCTCGCCCTCCTGGTTGCGCTGATTCTAGAGTTCGACGCCGAAGCGAGGCGAGAATACCGCGACGCCGCGGACTTTCGCGATAACTTCAAAGCCACGGTGCTCGCGCGCGCCGCGGTGCAGGCAGCCCGTGGCACCTTACAACAAGACCTTGCCAAGGACAGGAAAGCGGGCCAGTTCTATGACGCTCCCACCGATTTGTGGGCCCTTCCCATCAAAAATTACGTCATTGGTGACGGCCTGCTGACCGCCCAGATCGAGGATGAACGGGGCAAGCTGAACTTGAACGATCTGGCAGCGGGCGGTGACCCCATTGCCAAGAAAGCTAGGGTCCAGAGGGTCAAGCGGCTCTTCGAACTGTTGCAGATCAGACCGGATCTGGTGGATGCCATCGTCGATTGGGTGGATCAGGACGAGACGCCGGAGCCTGCCGGGGCAGAAAGCCTGTACTATCAAACGCTACGCCCCCCTTACCGGGCGGCCAATGCTCCACTGCAGACACTCTTAGAGTTGCGCCTGATTAAAGGGATGACTCCAGACATCCTGGCAAAGCTCTCAAAGCTGGTGACCGTCTATCCTCAAGAAGGACAAAGTAAGCTGAATCTGAACACCGCAGACCCCTTTGTCCTTCAGGCGCTCGATCCAAGCATTACGCAAGGCGTAGCTGCGGACATTGCCATATCGCGCCCCTTCAAGACCATTCAAGACTTGGATCGCGTGAGTAGTTTTGCAGATATCGGGAAGGAGCTCCGTGCCCAAAATCTGTACGACGTCAAGAGCGATCTCTTCTTAGCCCGCATGACGGTGCGCGTGAACGAAGTGACCAGAAACGCAACCGCGGTGCTCCAGCGCGACCAGAACACAGGAGCAAGTTCCCTGCTGTACTACCGCGTCCTCTAATCGGTGTCACTCTGATACCGTGTCGGCACCAGAAAAACCTCTGGCTAGCCAGGGCAACCAACTCATCTCACCGAAGCCGCACCACCCGTAACGAGAGGTGAACGCCGCCGGCTCGGTGACGACAGAATCCATAAATGAATTTCTCCTTCAAACCTGCCTCTAAACGTCAACTCTCTCGTAATCAGATCGCGCCGCAACAATTTTGCACTACGTGAATAATTTAACACGCTGTTAACACGCTGTTATCAGTTCAATAACATGCTGTCCCTATATTCCTGTGGCGTAGAGGCAAGCGATTCGAATCGAGCGTGCTATGTGGCCTAGGCAAGCTCAGCGAATGAGGCCGAGAAAAACATTCAGGATTGGCTTTACTTCACCCTCTGAACAGTGGTCACCAAGAATGCATCCTTGCTTATCCATAGTGAGCTCGAACTGAGCCAACCATCTACCCCAAAAGGAGTTAGCCTCATGAATCTTATGCCTCTCTCAATGCTCATGACTCTGACCCTGTGCGCAGTGCTGTCTGGGTGTGCTGCTCACACACCTTTTCCGCCAGAAGTCATGGAAAAAGTCTCTCCGACGTTTCATTTTGAGGCGTGGCGTGACGCGGGTCCT
>JBBRRN010000188.1:0-7030 GCA_038200685.1 Nitrospirales bacterium | reverse complement strand
TGACAAACAGTGAGGCGGCGTTGTGCGCATAGATACCCCAGTCTTGCACAATTGGACTCCTTACTCCGTTAGATATACGCTTGATGGCCCGCCGATGAGAAGTGGTATCGGAAACCCGTCTTCAGCAGTCTCATACGAATACCTTGACCTATAGACCGGATCCACACCTCTATCGAGATTCCTCAGACATGTATGTGTACTCTTCACACGGGTTACACCATGACCGGACAATCTCTCCATCTTCATCGCTCCAGGTACATTATCGCACCCTGTTATGACTGAGAAGAACAGGTACACGGCAAGGACCGCCCCGACGAAGGACCCGGCATTCCTCCCGGTCACACTGATCCATGGGCCGCCGAATCCCCAGTCCAGTTGTGGTGGCAAAGGAGCCGCCCTTAGTCGTTTCCACACTGTCCCTCGTCAGTAGAGGACATGCCGGTAAAAGACTTTCTTCGCTACCTCAGCCGCCACGACATACCCGACGACGATGCAGAGTAAGGCCGCCAGGAACAGCGGCGGCAACGGCACGAATCCCAGCGGCCCGCGCAGCGGCGTATAAGGCAACAGCAGCGTCAGTCCTACGACCGCAAGCGTCGCAACCAGCAGGCCACGACTCGGTCGGCTTTGAGTGAACGGCCGACGAGTCCGCACGACCAGGACGATGACCGAGGCGGAGATCACCGACTCCACAAACCACCCGGTTCTAAACTCCTCCACACCCGCTTGAAAGATGAAGAGCAGCACCGCGAAGGTCAGATAATCGAAGATCGAACTTACCAAGCCGAACGTGAGCATGAACTTTCTGATGAATGCGATGTTCCACCGCCGGGGCCGATCGATCAGCTCCTCATCCACGCGATCACCGGCGATGGTCATTTCCGGCACGTCGGTCAGGAGATTGGTCAGTAATATTTGCTTGGGCAACAGAGGCAGAAAGGACAGAAAGAGCGACGCTCCCGCCATACTGAACATGTTGCCGAAATTCGCGCTGGTCGCCATAAAGACATACTTCAGCGTGTTGGCAAATGTCCTCCGCCCTTCCAGCACTCCTTCGACAAGGATGCCAAGATCCTTTTCCAGCAACACGATATCCGCTGCTTCTTTCGCCACGTCCACCGCGCTCTCGACGGACACGCCGACATCCGCTGCGTGCAAAGCCGAGGCATCGTTGATGCCGTCGCCCCCATAGCCTACGACGTGGCCTGCTTTTTTCAAGGCCAGGATGATCCGTTCTTTCTGATTCGGCTCGACTTCGGCAAACACATGGACGTCGTTCACGCGCGACACCAGCGCTTCGTCGCTCATCTGCCGCAAATCCTCGCCCGTCAGCAGATCTCCATTCGCCAAGCCTATCGCCTGTCCGACGTGAGCCGCAACGAGACGATTGTCGCCGGTCACGATCTTCAATGTGACGCCTAGGCCCTTGAGTCGGCCGATCGTCTCCAGGACATCGGCCTTGACGGGATCTTCGAACAGCAGGAATCCCAAGAATGTCATGCCCGACTCATCATCCTTAGTGATACCCTCTCGTGCACCTATCTCGCGGAACGCAAGCCCGAGTACCCGCAATCCCTGGCCGGACCACTGCGCCATCTGTAAGAGGATGTCATCCCGCACGGCAGGCAACTCAACTAAGGCACCGTCCGCAGTCTCGGCAGTTGAACAGACCGCCAGCATATTCGCCAGGGCTCCCTTGGTCACTAAGAGATGGGCGGTCGGCGTCGCGACTAACACGGACAACCGTTTACGGACGAAGTCGTAGGGCTCTTCATCCAATTTCCGATAGGGAGAGAGATCGAATGAACGAGCGGTACGGATGGCTTCGTCAATCGGGTTATGAAACCCGGTTTCGAAGCTCGCATTGAGTGCGCCGTGCAAGAGCACCCGTTCGCTCGGATTCCCCGTGATATCGCACGCGGCCTTCAGCCGGACGAGCCCTTCGGTCAGTGTCCCTGTCTTGTCCGAACAGAAGACCGTCATGCTCCCGAAGTTTTCAATCGAGGATAATCGCTTCACAATCACTTTCTGCTGGGCCATGCGCTTGGCCCCATGGGCCAAATTGATGCTGATGATGGCCGGCAGCAGCTGCGGGGTGAGGCCAACCGCGAGGGCGAGGGAGAAGAGGAAGGCTTCGAGCACGGGCCTAGCCAGATACACGTTGACCGCAAAGATGGCAACGACCAACACGACGGTCACTTCCAAGAGCAGATACCCGAATTGCCTGATGCCTCGTTCGAACTCCGTCTGGGGCGGCCTGAGTTGCAACCGGCCCGAGACCTTCCCGAATTCCGTGTCCGACCCAATGTGCACCACCACCGCCGTACTGTTTCCGCTGACGACATGGGTCCCGAGAAAGAGACTATTCGTCCGTCGAGCCAGTGGAATGTCGGCCGGCAGGACGCCGCAGATTTTCTCGACCGGATAGGTTTCGCCCGTGAGCGTCGCCTCGTCCACGAACAGGTCTTTCGATTCAAGCAGCAGACAATCGCCGGGAACCGTGTCGCCCGCTCTGAGTAGGACGACATCGCCCGGCACGACCTCCTCAACCGGCACAGCAACCTGGCTTCCGTCGCGCCACACATCTGCTTTGACTTGCACGATCGCGAGCAGGCTGGCCACCGCTTGGTTCGCGCTCCGTTCCTGCCAAAACCCGAGCAGGCCGCTGGCGAGCACGATCATGAGAATAATGGCTGTGTCGGTCGGATCCGCCAAAAAGAAGGCCAGCCCCGCGGCCGCCAGGAGGATGAGGATGATCGGGCTGGCGAATTGCCGAAACAGCAGCTCGTAAGTAGATAGCCGGCTCTTCGGTTTCAAGAGGAGATGCGCATCGCGCAGATGACGCCGCCGCGCCTCATCGCCGGAGAGCCCTTTGGAGCTTGAGTCGAGTTGCTGAAGAGCCTCAGCCGATGGGCTGCTCCAAAAATGCCACCGGTCAGACGACTCTTGTCGCATCAAAACGTGCCCCCTCCGCATTGCAGGCTCCGGATACTCGCCGGTCATGCAACCGGCGTTCCGGACGTGCCATGCACCATTCTCTGGGTTTTATAAAGGCACCCTTCAGCTCGCTCCTACACTGCATGATTGTCATGACTCAGAGCCGACGCGTTGCCTGCAACGACAAGCTGAGGAAGATCGTACTGGAGCACATCGCCGATGCGGTCGATACTCACATCCGCCGGCGGGTAATTCTTGAGCAGGTGAGGATCGTGCGCATAGTGCCCCTGGCGTGGGAACACGGTGGTCACCCGCGTGCCCCAGATCTTCTTGATCGCCGTGAGGATTCTGAGCTTGTCGTCGACCAGCACATAGTGATCGCCCGGATACCGCCGCTCGACATCGTCGAGTTCTTGCTCCTTGTGAATGTAGATCAGCACATGGCCGTCCACAGCCTCGAAAAGACCGGACCGTTCGATTTTCCTTGGTTGGAACACCACATCCCCATCCGACAAGATGACAGCCTTTCCCCATTGCTTCACGTGCTCCACCGCATCGAGCGCATTCGGAAACAATCGATTCGCAAATGGATAGTTCACCAGAAAATGAGAGACCGTCAATACTTGTGGATCGCGGGGATGCTCGACCCGAAAGCGCTGGAGCGCCCCTAAGTAGTCGGCATACCCGAGTTCCGTTCGCAACCGTTCAAAGATCGCCCAATAGTTTTCCTGACGTTCGTGCCCCACCGTCTGTTCTAGATGGCGTTTGAGATCGGCCGTCACCCGATCGTTGTCGAGAAGGGTGTTATCGACATCGAAGAGAAAGACGACGTTCGGTATTGTCATCGGCACACCCCCTAGCCTGCATCAACTGCTTGAATCTGCACACCCTCAGAATGTTCTGTGTGCGACGGGCTGAAGACGGCACTCGCCGCAGCCATCTAGGAAAACATCAGACTGTCCCACTCCATCGCCAATTGCGGATCTCCGGCATGTCTTGGCCATATTTGGCGATGTACTGTTTGTGCTCGAAACGCTTGTCGCGCAGGGCCTGTTTGGCATAGTCCGCGCGGGAACCGTGCAGAGGGATTCGGTCGATGACGTCAGCGACTAGATGAAAACGATCGAGATCGTTCATCACCACCATATCGAATGGGGTCGAGGTCGTCCCTTCTTCCTTATACCCGCGCACGTGCAGGTTCTCGTGGTTGGTCCGCCGGTAGGTCAGGCGGTGGATCAACCAGGGATAGCCATGAAACGCAAAGATGATCGGCTTGTCCGTCGTGAACAGGGCATCGAAGTCCTTGTCGGGCAATCCGTTCGGGTGCTCATTGGGCGGTTGCAGCTTCATGAGGTCCACGACGTTGACCACGCGCACCTTGACAGTCGGCAGATAGGCCCGCAACAACGACACGGCCGCCAGCGTTTCCAGCGTGGGCACATCGCCGCAGCAGGCCATCACGACATCTGGTTCGCTGTTTTTATCGTTGCTCGCCCATTCCCAGATGCCGATACCGGCAGCACAGTGTTTGAGCGCGTCGTCCATGTTGAGCCACTGAGGCGCAGGTTGTTTGCCTGCCACGATGACGTTCACGTGGTTGCGGCTGCGCAGACAATGATCGGTGACGGACAACAGGGTGTTCGCGTCCGGCGGGAGATAGACCCGGATCACCTCAGCCTTCTTATTGACGACGTGGTCGATGAAGCCTGGATCTTGATGGCTGAATCCATTATGGTCTTGTCGCCAGACGTGGGAAGACAAGAGATAATTCAGCGAGGCGATCGGTCTCCGCCAGGGGATGTGACCGCAGACCTTCAGCCACTTGGCATGTTGATTGAACATCGAGTCGATGATGTGAATGAACGCCTCGTAGCAGGAGAAGAACCCGTGCCGGCCGGTCAAGAGATACCCTTCCAGCCAACCCTGGCACTGGTGCTCGCTGAGCATCTCCATCACCCGGCCGTCCGGCGCGAGGTGGTCGTCGTAGGGATAGCGATCCGCCATCCAGGCGCGGTTGGTCACCTCCAACACATCCTGCCAACGGTTTGAATTGTTCTCGTCTGGACTGAAGAGGCGGAAGTTCCGGCTCTCCATATTCAGCTTCATCGTGTCTCGCAGGAATGTCCCCATGAGGCGAGTAGACTCAACGTCAATGGCGCCTGGTTTCGTGACCTTGACGGCATAGTCGCGGAAATCAGGCAGACGCAGATCCCTGAGAAGCAGGCCGCCGTTCGCGTGAGGGTTCGCGCTCATGCGGCGCGCTCCTTTTGGCGCCAGTTCGGCTAATACAGGCTTGAGTCCTCCCGTCTTGGCAAACAACTCCTCGGGTTTGTAACTCTTCATCCACTGTTCGAGGATCTTGATATGCGCCGGTTTGTCCATATCGCCCATGGGTACTTGATGTGAGCGCCAGTAATCCTCAGTTCGCTTGCCATCGACCTGCTTCGGACCGGTCCAGCCTTTGGGCGTCCGGAGGACAATCATAGGCCAGAGCGGCCGTTTCTTGATGCCGTCTCGCCGCGCGGAGGCTTTGATACGCTGAATATCCCGGATCACGGCATCAATCGTCGAGGCCATGAGCCGATGCATTTTTTGGGGATCGTGGCCTTCGACGAAATAAGGGATGTAGCCATAGCCGCGAAAGAGTTGATCCAACTCGTCGTGACTGATACGGGCCAGGACCGTGGGACTCGCGATCTTGTAACCGTTCAGATGGAGAATGGGCAGGACGACGCCGTCAGTGAGCGGGTTGAGGAATTTATTGGAATGCCAACTCGTTGCGAGCGGACCGGTTTCTGCTTCACCGTCGCCGATCACGCAGGCTGCGATCAGATCGGGATTGTCGAATACGGCCCCGTACGCATGCGAGAGTGAATATCCTAATTCGCCACCTTCATGGATGGAGCCCGGGGTCTCCGGAGCCACGTGACTGGGAATGCCTCCAGGAAAGGAAAATTGCTTGAACAACCGTTTCATGCCCCGTTCGTCCTGCGAGACGGTCGGATAGACTTCGGTGTAGGTGCCTTCGAGATAGGTGTTCGCCACAATCCCAGGTCCGCCATGGCCAGGCCCGGCAATATAGATCATGTTGAGATCCTGCTCTTTGATGACGCGGTTGAGATGCACGTAGATGAAATTCAACCCCGGCGTCGTCCACCAGTGACCGAGCAACCGCGTATTGATATGGGCGCGTTTCAGCGGCTTCTTTAGCAAGGGATTGTCGTAGAGATAAATTTGACCGACGGACAGGTAATTAGCCGCGCGCCAATAGGCATCGATCAGCCCTAACTTCTTCTTGGCCAATACAGACTTCATGGTTATCGCTCCTCCTGGCAGAATCGTAAAAGGTAAGACGTGAAAGATGAACCGTAGGACTGCCGAAGGCTCTGCGTCTGAAACCTTTCACGTTTCACGGATTGTTGGACCGCCTGTTCAGTGTGCATTCGAACGTGGCGCGAGCAATCTCGAGCTCTTCATCGCCCCCCGCCACGTAACAGGCCATTGGTGCGCCTTCCTCGCTGATCTTTATTGCCTCGCCGGGAGCGATCTCCCTCGCCGCCTCATTGCGCATTGGATCGAGACGAAGCCCGCACCAGTCCATTCCATCACAGATCCGCGCACGGATGACCGCAGATCGCTCACCGATGCCGCCGCCGAACACAATCGCATCGGCGCCTCCCAGCACGGTCAGGTATGCGCCGATGTACTTGCGCACGCGATAGCAAAACATGTCCAGTGCCAGCGCGGCGCGTGAGTTCGGCTTACCTTCGGCTGCAATCAGCAGTTCGCGCATGTCGCGTGATAGACCTGAAATTCCCAGAAGGCCCGAACGCTCATTCAAGAGACGCTCAACCTCATCGACCGACAGCCCTTCCCTCCGAACAAGATGCCCGACGACTGCTGGGTCCACATCACCCGATCTGGTCCCCATCACCAGACCTTCGAGCGGCGTAAATCCCATCGACGTATCTACCGAGTGTCCCCCATCGATTGCCGTCGCAGAGCAGCCATTGCCGAGTTGCAGCGTGATCAGTCGGAGTTGGGTGAGCGGGCGCTTGACTGCTGCGGCACAGATACCGGCCAACGACGCATG
>JBBRRN010000187.1:0-7035 GCA_038200685.1 Nitrospirales bacterium | reverse complement strand
CGTTCGATGCGCGCAGTAAACGGCAGCCTCGGCCGCTCCTTTTTTAAAGCGGCATGAAGAATTAGAAGGGTCCCGTTTGACGGCTGCTTGTCAAAAGCTCTTTATGCCCTTGCTTGCTTGGTTGGGTATTGAAGAGGAAGAGCGTAGGAGCTGGACGCGTCCAGTGGAAGACTATCTAGACTGTTCTCAAGGGAGATGTAAAGTCGAGGGATAGGCGCGCACAGTTGAGGGTTAGCCATGCCACCATTTTAAATAGTGACGAGCAAATTTTGAAGGATGTTTGTTTGGGTGACCTTTAGAGAGCGTTGCTTGACAGAGATTCCGTAAGTGACGATAGTGTCGGCGACTTTGGTGAGACAGGCATTGCCTCCTGTCAGGAATAGGCTGCCGACCTAATGCTTATCTCGTAGCGCACTTGGCGCTTCCTACTGCATCGGAGGCTTGCTTGAAGATTAGGCGGATTCCCTTATCGAAGGACACTCTGTTCAAGATTGACTCCGCAGACCGGGTATTCCTGCTACTTGCCGGCCATATGCAAAACGAACTGAACTCGGTTCACAAGGTCTTTGCTTGGTGTCTGCATAACCGCACCACAGATCAGGCGTCCTCAATTGAGGGCCTGGCAGACGGCACGCAAGCAATGATTTATGCTCGCGTGCTTGCAGGAAAGCTGTGCGAGGCGTGGCAAGTCCTCGGGGCAGCCTTCTTCGGGACAAAACTCTCTCAACGAATTGAGCCAAGGCTGCATCCAATCGCACTGGAGGCGCTGCAGAAGATCAAGAAATACTTCGGGAAAAGCAATACCATCAGCACAGTCCGAAACTCCTTTGCCTTCCACTACGCTGCAGCCGAGTTTGGCCTCAACTGGGAGGCAGCTGCTGACGAACCGTCGTTTGAACTCATTCTTGGTGGAACCGTCGGCAATAACCTACATCTTGCCTCGGAATTGGTTGTAAACACAGCACTATTGAATGCAATCAACGTTAATGACAGAGAGGATGCTCTTCGCACGTTCTTCGAGGAAGCTCAATCGGTCGCGTCGAACTTTACAGACTTCCTAGAAGGCACAGTCGTCGCTATCCTCGAAGAGCAGTTCGGGACTGGCCTATGTGGGCTAGGGCGAGAAGAGGAGATCTTCCCCGCACGCAGCTATAGTGAAGTAGCTATTCCGTTTTTCTACAAGCCAGACGCCAGCGAATGAACCCGCCTGACCCTTCGCTGGAACGATTTTCCTTTGGCGGCAGCTGAGCTAAAATATTAGCTTTTCTGCTGAGAGAACGGTTGGACCAATCAATGAACAGAAATCCAAAGGATGTATTGAAGACAAGGCTGGCTGCTGGCGAGATTTCTATTGATGAGTATCGCCAATTAATTGCCGAAATTTGCGACGATACTATCGATGAAGGCAATTCCCACCGTTCCAATTCGTCTGACGGGCTGGACGCAGAGGCGCTAATCATCGAATTCGAAGATCTGCGCCTATTTGAGCGTGTCATCATATACAAGAATATTGTCCATCCCATCTCTGACGTAACAAGCGTGAGGGGGTGGCCAATCACAGCAGTCCTTTAATTTATTTCCGACAGAAAATTCGTCCAGTCTCAATATTCAGTTTTTATCAGGGAAATCTATATCGATTTCTGAGCAGCGCATATTGTTCGGTCGTAAACGTCACGAGGCGATCGGCCGTCTATTGGCCACACTCCGAAATATTACGTTTAATCAACGCATGACCAATTTGACAAGAAAACTGATTCAACAGGGCCAAATTGAACTGACAAAGACTTGGATTATCAGCGGCCGAGAGGTCGGCGAAGTGGTGATTCTAAGGAAGGACGGAACGATTACGACACCTATGAAGAGTGTGAACCTAAAAGTCGCTAAGGCTTCCGGCACTTTCGAGGTAGGAACAGAGTGGCATTCGCTGAACGCTTTGAGTCACAAGACAAATCCATACGAAGTCGTGCTCTCGGAAAAGAAGTCGATGCTCGGCGCCTTGATACCATTAGGCGCACTAAAGTTCGTGCCATTCGTTGAGGACATTGACATCGTGCACTCGTTGCTCGCCTGGATGGCTGAGCCAAAGAATAGATTATTGTGACGCCCCCCTATTGCTTAGGTGAAAAACGCCCAACGATCTATACAGAACAGAGCAATGCATGTAGGGAAATTTCATGGACAGTCAAAACAAAGGGGTCTGCCCTAAACCCTCTTTCTTGTGACAGGGATTTGGCTGTGTGCCCAGTATTTGGGAAAGAGAGTCAGATATGCGAATGTGGAAAAATCGACGAGAGGTATTAAAGGCGCATGAACGGTTTACGATTGACTTGTTTCTAGAGTGGTTTAATAATCGGCATTGCTCGCAATTCGAGGTTGTAGATGAGCCCGATCCTCCGGAGGCAGTCATCAAATCTGGCAAGACCATTCGATGGGTGGAGGTAACTGCTGTTTTTTGGAGTGAGGCATTCGCTCAGGACCTCTGCTCTTACGTAACCGAAGGCGAAGCGCATAAGCCCATACCTGATGGTGCTGTACTATGTGAATCCCAACGCGGTTTTTATCCAGAGATTTGTAACTCTTCTTGCCAAAAAACTGACCAAAAGCTCCTATGTGGGGTGCCGAGACACATATGGACCTGGCTATCTGATCGTCTCGATTCAGTATCCGTTTTTCGACAGGGATGTAATGACTCGTCTTGGACGTGCATGGGATGAATCCCGAATCGTTGATCGAGGCTGTTTTCGGAGTGTTTATTTTGCCCATCGTGTGTTTGGTGGTGAATACCGGATCACGCGGTGGGCTCATTATTCTGCCAGCCGAAGAAGGGTCCGATAACCTTTTGACTTCTCCAATTGAAACCGAATAGGTTTCTGGAACCATTGATTGCCACTATCGAGACGTACTTGTCTATTTTTCTTGACCTTCGGTTTTAAGATTTATCCCTGATCTTAGGCGTCCTTGCCATGTCCAAGATAGTTCCCACTCCTCCTTCCGGGTACGACGAGCTCTCGGCCGACGAGCGGATAGCTTTTGTGCAATCTCTCTGGGACCGGGATCGCGGCGACTTCTGAGCAAGTTCCCATGCCCGAGTGACACTGGCAAATCATTCGCCGCGCTTCTCTGCAAACAATGCGAACCCCAGCACTGGCCGACTCTGGACAGACGGTCCGCTCAGACATCGAGCGGAAGTTGCGAGACTGTTGGTCTGACGAATGGAACGGAGGCTTGCCGTTCGACCTCAGGCTGCGATGGCACAGGAAAGAATGAAGGGAGTGGAGGGATGCGCCTAAACTCGATTTATACACAGAACGCCGCTGGCGGAATTTTCCAGCATCCTGCTAAAATTTGGGAATGCGCAACGTTTTGCTGACCATCAAGGTTCCGGATAGGACGAACAGCAGGACCAACGGGTGCAGATCCCAGGGGCCGATTCGCCAGGCGCCCCAATACAGATTTTCGCCTAGCTGGCCCTGCCAAGCGACCAGGGCTAGTATGCCGGACAGTGCCACGCTTGTGGGAATCGGTGTGCCTTCAAAATAGGCGACCGCATCCCTGCCCTCTGAGAGGCTCTCGGCAGTCACGTTAAACCTGGCCAATCGGCTTACTCCACAGCAGATAAAATAGAGTAGCGCAATCCAGTCCCATCCTCCGCACAAGCCTGCGGCGAATCCAAGCGCCGCGGGGGCGACCCCAAATGAGATGATGTCCGCGAGTGAATCCAATTCGCGCCCAAGCGCGGAATGCATGTGCCGCCATCGTGCGATGCGCCCGTCGAGAGTGTCGAAGACCAGGGCCGCCGGCACCAAGGCCGCGGCTGTGAAAAAATGGTCTACCGACCGACTCCCCATATAGATCATGCTGAACAACACGGCTCCCATCCCGCAGGCTGCATTAGCCAGGGTGAAAAAGTCGGCCAAGTGAAACTCGCGAATCATCGAGAAGTGTTTAGGGGAAGATGGATTAATCATTATCGGGAAGCGTCTGCGCTTGAATAGCTGCCAGGGCCTTGAGGACCGTTCTTCAAGCCTGGACCAGTCCAAGGAGGAATGCAATCCCTTAACCCGCATTATTCATGACGGTTCCTCGGCCCCTTTCCCCCATTCCTCCGCGATAGTATGGAGGAGGAATGGGGGAAAGGGACCGAGACGGGCACGCGGAGCCGTGAACCCCGAGGCATACTTGAACAGTACGTTGAGGGAGCGAGAGAGGCGAACCTGCCCACCGAGTATTTGAAAAATCGATGGGTGTGTCAAATTATCTGGGTGCGGCTAGGCCTCGTGAAGCAGGGCAGGGTGAGTGCTTCGCGCTCATGACAACTCATGAATAATGGGGCTAAATCTTCAAGCGTTCTCTCCAAGGATCAAATCTGTCCCGCGCGTCAGTTGCTGCAAATAGTTCCTCGTGGATTGGGTCACGCAGGTTATAGTTAGCCCGATGGGGATGTTTCCGATGATAGGTAAAAAGATAGGATCATTGGCGACCTTTCAGATTGCGGTGCTCCTTTGCGGAATCCTGTCGCAGGCGACTGCAGCATCGGTCGCCGACGTGGAAATTAGACAGCTACTGGATTACTTAGAGCGTTCCGGTTGTGTGGTGTACCGCAATGGAAGCTGGTATAGCGCGTTGGACGCGCGTGCTCATTTGGAGAAGAAATATCGCTATCTCCTCGATAAGAGATGGGTGGACACGACAGAAGACTTCATTGATCGCGCAGCTACGGCAGCAGCATGAGTGGAAAGCCGTATCAAGTACAATGCGATGGACGAAAACAGGTTTCGAGTGCGGAATGGCTCACAACAGAATTGCAACGGCTACGAAGAGCATCCGCTACGAAACCGTAAGCCTCTCTCCAAACCGATTGATATTTCTTAGGCTAGTGGTTAGGGTCAGGTTTGTTGAGGACTATGGTTAATATGGGGAGGGTAGATTTATGCAGATTCAGATCAATACTGACAATAACATCACAGGGCGTGAAGATGTCGTGCGCCTCGTCCACTCCAGCGTCGAGGGGGCTGTAGGCCGATTTGCCGACCGGATTACCCGCGTGGAGGCGCACCTCAGTGACATCAATAATCACAAATCGAAGGGTGACGACAAACGGTGTTTGCTCGAAGCCAGACTGGCCGGTCTCCAGCCTATCGCGGTGAGCCATCTGGCGCCGAATATCGAGATTGCCGTAACCGAGGCTGCAGACAAACTACAGAGGGCGATCGAAAGCAAAATTGGACGGGTGCAGGCTCGCTAGCGCTGCTTGCCGCGGCATGACAATCGTAGTGGAATTTTTCGCCCTATGTTGCGTACTATGGGGGGGCAGCACATGCAGTCGCTGGACGTCTAATATTGGAGGATGGACACAATGATCACTCGTTTTGTCATACCTGTTACCGCTGCTCTAGTGAGCCTCATGTTCATTACGGCATGTAATTCAAAGAAGGCTCCTACTCCGGCATGTGTTGAGGCGGCCCGCCTCTGGGCAGAGGCACTTGACACAGACGCGCGCGCTCCTGAGGGTGAGAAAGCGGCGGAGATAAAAATTCGAAAGGATTCGCTTTCTGCATTAGAGGATCGGAAGGTTAAAGCGTGCGGGGAGTAGTTAGGACTAGCCGCATGATCAGGGTGGAAAAGTGATACGGAGTCCGGCGGATGCTCTCACCCAGGACTTCCCCTCCCGCGTCAATAACGAACGCTGCCGGTTGGTTGAGCACGCCTATCCTGTCATGTGGGAATTGTTGAAAGGCCTGTGAGCGCACAGGAACAGTGTGAGGCATATCATGGTCAAGGTTGCGTTGTTCGTTCGTCTGGAAGCAAAGCCAGGGAAAGAGAAAGAGGTTGAGCATTTTCTCTTGTCCGGACTTCCCATCGTGCAGGCAGAGCCTGCCACCACGGTGTGGTTCGGACTCCGCTTGGGGCCGTCCACCTTCGGCATTTTTGACGCTTTTCCGGATGAGTCAGGCCGTCAGGCTCATCTGACGGGCCAGGTCGCAGCAGCGCTGATGGCAAAGGCCGGTGAGTTGTTCGCGACACCGCCGTCCATCGAGAAAGTCGATGTTCTTGCGGCAAAGTTGCCAGACTAGCCAGAGTTATTCGTGACTTCTGTTGTGCGCGTAGATATTCTGGCGAGAGGAACAGCTGGAATGTTTGTCCTTTCGCCTCCTCCCACTCGTCCCTCGTCCGGCTTCCCTCAAATTTCTTCACGAACCGCCATGATTAGTGCCGGCTAGGGCATTGTCTTTGCGGTCGGCTGAGGGAGCAGATCTCCAAGCGAGCGGAAGCCGATCTTCAGCCCATGACACACTGCAACTTGCCGATCGAAGCGGTTCTTGGTGCGAATGATGTCACGAAGGGCTCCGAAGGCTACGCGGCCTCAGGCAGCGACGTGGAATACCAACAGAGGGTAGTCGGTGCCGAAGAGGAGGCGCTCGTGAATTTTTGGATAGCGGCGGAGGTATAGCAGCATGGGCATACGATGGGCAGTGTCAGTGCGGATATATCGGCATAGAAATGCGGGTAGCGTGTGGCGAGGTCTTGGAAGGTCGGCCAAAATTTCTCGTAAAATATAAATCCATAACTACAGGCATGAGCCGCAATGACCGTGGCCCCTTCATCTAAGGCCACCCGAAGTCGATCTGGATCACCGACCGATTGATCCTTGCCGATCAAGCTGAACTCGTAGCCGACGTGACTGAGGAACGGTAGCTTCCGTAAGGCCAGCGCACGATAGAAGGCTTTGTACTGTGGATCGGCAGGATTGAATTGCTGCGCATTGGGTAACACCTTTACCAGAGTGGCTCCGGCGTCGGCGCAACGATGGACTTCTTCAACCGCGTCCCGTCGCTGTGGATTGTTGAGACGCCCGCCAGGAATTCTCTGGGATGGGCTTGGGCAGTCTTGAGCACATAATCGTTGCTGATCAGAAAATCCGTATGCGCCTGATCGGGTCGGCCACTCCGGTCGTGGACCCCATCCATGCCGAGGAGTACGGCTTGTTGAACATGACGCGACGTGCGCAGTTCGCCGAGGAGATCGTCGAGGTAT
>JBBRRN010000186.1:0-7117 GCA_038200685.1 Nitrospirales bacterium | reverse complement strand
CCCGATGACCGTCGAATCGTCACTTGGATCGCCGGCCTTCAGACGTGCGACTTGTAACAGGAGCTTTGTGGTGAAGAGGTCTGCAATGGAGTGATGGGCAAAGATTCGCTGTACGGAGATACAGGTCTGACCGGCATACCCAAACCCGCCGAGCGCACAGCGTTGTGCGGCAAAATCAAGATCGGCATCGGGCTCCACGATGACGCCGGCGTTTCCGCCGAGTTCCAGTACGACCTTCTTCTTCCCACACTTGGCCTTTAACATCCATCCTACGGCGGCGCTACCGGTAAAGCTCAGAAGTTTAAATCGGGGATCGACGACAAGCTGTTCCGCCACCGTATTGTCGCAAGGGAGGATGTTCAGTGCGCCGGGAGGAAGCCCGGCCTCCAGGACCACCTCGCCTAGTAGTAGCGCGGTCAGGGGTGTCTGTGGCGCCGGCTTGATGAGAATGGGGTTGCCGGCAGCCAAAGCCGGCGCAACCTTGTGGGCCACAAGATTCAGGGGAAAATTGAAGGGAGTGATTCCAAGCACTGGACCGATCGGCACTCGACGGAGAATGCCAAGATGGGAATCGGTCCCCGGCGTCCAGTCGAGAGGGATCACCTCACCAGGAATGCGCTTTGCTTCTTCGGCCGCAATGGTAAATGTTTGGACGGCCCGATTGACTTCTCGCTTGGCGTCGGTGATCGGCTTGCCGGATTCAGCCATCATCAGGCGGGCAAATTCATCACGCCGGTCATAGAGTCCAGCTGCGACCTTTTGCAATGCCTGATAGCGCGCGTGGGACGGCAACGACCCCATTGCAGCGGCTGCGTCGACTGTCGATTGAACTGCCGCCTCGGCATCTGCAGAGCTCGCGCTCGATACCTCGGCAAGAAGCCGACCTGTAAATGGGTCGTTGACGGGTATGAGGGCCTCCCCCCACCGCCACAGACCTCCAATCAAGAATGGACGTGGTTCCTGCACGAGAGACGCCCCGTGGATGGTAAAGACTCAGTCGGCGGAATGGGCTGGCGCTGCAGAAGCCGGCTCAAGGTTGGCGGTCTGCTGGGCGAGATCGGCTTTGGCGACCAAATCCTCTGTGCCCCAGTCACGAATCGCCTCAAGCGTGAAGGCTTCATACGTTGAGACTCCATGGCACGTCGGGCAATCGGGCATCGGCACCTTGCGGTAGAACACTTCTGACAAGCACGACATACACATCCAAAAGGGTGGTTCCCCATCGGGTTGAGGAACAGACCAAAACGATTGTATTGCAGACATAGGTAATCCTTAGTGAATGATGAAGGGACTGTTTTGTGCCACTGCCGTCGATTCATGAGGCTCGATCGGTTCTCCCTGCGAGCGCGGGGCCGTAGCCAACATGCGATCAATCTCCTCTGCGAATTCGTTGAATGGGACCGCGCCGGGAATTGCGATTGCCGGCTCTTTCTCAGTGGGCCCACCAGCCGTTCGCATCAGAATAAAACCAGGAGTCCCATGAAAGCCCCAACGGGTCGCCTCTTGGCGATCCTTGAAAATGGATTCGAGATATTGCCGTTCGTCGAAACACTTGGCAAACGCTGTCTGATCCAAGCCGATTATCTTGGCGTACGCCTTGAAAGACCCTGAGTCGAGGCGACCTCGCTCGCTGAAGAGTCGATCGTGCATCGGCCAATATCGCCCCTGAGCTCCGGCACAGCGCGCCGCCACCGCCGCCTCGACGCCGACCCCTTGGTCTGCTCGAGGGTAGTCGCGATAGAGAAACCGCACTTTGCCCGTATCGATATACTTGGCCTGCAAGCGAGGCAAGGTCTCCTGAAAGAACTTCGCACAGTACCCACAGGTGAAGTCAGAATACTCGATCAAGGTGATCGGTGCGTCCGCGCTTCCTCTGATTCGTCCGTCGTCCGTGACCGTCCCAGCGTTCGCCGGAGTCAGCTGCATGAGCAACAGTAATCCCGCCACGGCAATTGTGCGAACGAGAGACGAGGTCGTCATGTCTGGAGCGTGCCTTTGGCTTTGATGCGCTCCAGCAACCCGACCATAAGGAGAGGCCAGACAATTGTGGCGTCCGTCAACACTTCAGCAAATCGTCCTCCGGCTTCCGGCAGAACAAACTTGCCCCAAGAAAGACCTTCTTGATAGGTGCAGCCACTCAATCCGCCAAAATGATCCGGTTCCGGACAAATGCGCACCCCATACTGAAATCGAGGCGGCTCTACGTTGAGCCCGAGCCTGGTATTACAGACTTCAATGTAGGGGCCAACTTGTTGTGCCCAATTGCGAGGGACTCCTCCACCGATCGTAAAGATCCCTCGGCGTTTAGCCGAAATGACATGGCTCGCATAACTGTTGAGGTCGAGGTAGGGATTGAATGTAGGATAGGAACGAAGAATGGTGCGGAGCACCTCAAGATCACCGTGTTCCTGTTTTTGCGCACGAGCCTGATCGAGACTTCGATTCATGGCCCAGGTTCCAATATCCAGCCCCATCTCGGAATCGGTAAACGCAGGGATGAATACGGGAACATTTTTGAGATAGGCGCTTTTGAGAATACCTGTTCCGTCATATTCTTCGGCGAGCGTCCTGCCCAGCTCGCGAGTAAAGATTTCAGAGGAAAGAGATTGGTCCTGATCCATTCGCTTCATGGTTCGGGTAACAACCTGCTCAACATAGTTGAGGTTCGACTCCATCTCCAGCGTGTCATAGACACGATTGTAGCCTTTCAGGAACAGCTCTTGATCGGACATTGACGGGTGGTGCCGATAGTGTGTTTTCCCAACCGACTCACTCAACCCGTGGGCCATCAACGCTCCGGTCGAGACGATACATTGCACCATCCCATGGTCAATCATCGCGCTGATGATCTTGCCCATCTTGGCAATGGTCATCGCCCCTGATAGCGTCAGCACGACGAAGCAGTCGGGATCTTCGATCATCGACCAGAGCACTTCATAGGCTTCGCCCACTCGGCGACCCCCAAAGGCGGTCTTGCGCATGGCGGTCAACAGGCCGTCGAACGATCCGATTTGTTCCGGGTCGAGAGGCTCAAGCGCTTCGAGTCCATCTTGCGCCCCATCGTGGAATTCACGTGCACCCATGGAAAGCCTACCACCCTGTAAAAATGAATTGAGATACGGCGCATTCTTTATACACAACCAACGATAGAGGCGTCAACGAAGTAGCATTCAGAGAAGTCTCTCACCGCATCTTGGTGAGTGATGCACATGTGCCGCATTGGTCGACATCACAAAAGGGTGGCTGAGCAAGATCCAAGGAATCCTGGATGATCGAGCGACGGGTGCAGGGACTTCACGGCGTATGCACTGAGCTGAGCGGATCCGGCATTAGGATTGGTCAATGCGCTAATATATATACTTAGATTGGTTGCCTCAGATCTTCATCAGACTAGGGACTTTCCTCGTACGCACTGTTCCGTTAGTGCAGTAGTGTTAGGGACGGTTTAGAAGACACTGTGTGAAACTGTGAACGCACAGCGGAAACGTTGTGAAAGAGCGGTGGATGCACAGCGAGATTCTGAGCACAAGGCTCGACGCCGCAAGGTGCCGGGCCCATATTTTGATGCTGGAGAAAAGCCCACAAAGAAGCCAACTGCTCACTATTTTAGGATTTATAAGCGAAGGCTAAGGAGACCAATCATCAGAAGGGACCTCATGAAGAAGCTAGTCAGTGCATTGCTCGGTTTGGCGTTGTTGACTGCGTGCGGAGGAGGTAGTGAGGAAGGCGCTCGCGCTCCAGCTCCCGTCACGATTACTTCGCTCACCGTGTTTCCTTCAACGCAGACGCTCAAGATCGGCGAGACAAAACAGTACACGGTGACCGCGAAGGACTCCAATGGCAATATCCGCCAGAACATCGGAGTCGAATGGTCAACGGGCAACCCAGCCCTGGCCGCGATTGATACGAACGGTCTGTTAACTGCCAAGGACGATGGGTCCACAACGGTTCGCGCGACGCATCAAGGAATTGAGAGTCAATTTGTGACAGTGACGATCACACGCACCCCTGCGCCGCCTCCTGTGGTCCCGCCTGTCACTCCTCCAATTGTTCCCCCAGTGACTCCCCCTCCTCCTCAAGTCTCTCGTGCGTCTCTTCCTCCGTGGCTCTCGTACTGCGCTGGGATCTGTAACGCCTTTGTGCCATTTGTGGCGGTGGCATGTCCTGAGAGCGATCGAGAGTGTGTGCCAGCTCGATTCACAACGGTGCTTCCTCAAGTGGATGGGGAACAGATCAGCGGGATACTTTTTGAGGTCAATGCCTCGCCTTCTCCAATCACGCGCTTGATATCTGGCGATGGTGAAGGGGGGAATGGTGTGGTGTGGGCTTACCATGTGCCGTCGATCCAGTTCAAAAGCGATCTGGATGTGTCACTGAGTTCGTAGGCGTGGACCCCGTCTGGGGTGGCACGACGAACCTCAACTTCGTCAGTGCCGAATTGAATTCTGCCTTGCTGGATACGGTGTTCTACCGCCACCCAAGCTATAACACCGGAAACGCTGCCAGTGTCTTGCATGCTCAAGGGCAAGAAATCATCAGGATAGAGCGCGACATGACCGGCATCACGAGCGCCGAGCGTGTGACAGCGTTTTTCCTTCCCGAGGAAATGACAGCTACCTATCTTGGCGGGGAAGGGAATTTCAGTTTCGGAAATGGGACGATTACGATCAACTACGGTGATCCCGCGTATGTGACAGGGACCGGCGGGTTTTCAAAGGCACCGCTCGCCAGATTCTCGCACGAATGCGCACATGAACTGTTCAATGAAATCACGGGCGCCTTCCCGGACAACTTCGCCTGTTTAAATGAAGGGGTAGCGGATGCCACAGGGTTCATGAGTAGGTATCTCCCCGAGCACGATTTTGGACCTGAAGGTCATTTCAATCTGAACTTCGATGACGGTTGCCCTCCGCTTACTGAGATCCATGATGTCGGGAACTGCTCACTCTGGCACGTAAAGAAAGCAGGGCATTTGACACCGGCATTTATTCGAGGACTATTCCATCCGCAGCACACGTTCACGTTTGATTCATGTGTCATGAACAAAGAGACAGGGGATAACTTATTGGTGTACTTCACTGAAGCAGCCGGCGGAGCCAACATGGTCCCGGTCCTTGACGCGACAAAAATTCCACACTCCCATTCGTATGCAGAAGCCAAGCGGGCGCTGGGATTGTAGGACGCGTTTGGGGCCACACTGCAGGAGAAGTTACAGGCAGCCGCCGAAATGATTTATGACCTGGATTTGAAGCAGCCGGGTCTCAAGAAGCTCCTGCGGTCGAAAGGCATCGAGGAAACGCGCTGGTTGCCTCGATCTTGATTGGACACACCGCCATCTATCAAGCGCAAGGGGTCGTGGACTTCCGGACGCTCGGTTGGACGATTCTCCCTCTCCCATGGTCCTCCTCGTTCGACCCGAAGACCTATCATGCGGTATACGGGGCGCGCGCTCGGGTAGTCGCCTTGTTGACAAGACGGTGGTCGGGCAGGGCACATGTGAATACGACAAGGATTCTTCTCTGACGCCCACACGCAACCTCACGCACCTTGATGGTCGCGATAATGGTATCGCTGTGAGAAATGTATTCAATACTTTGGCGGTTCACTGCGCTGATTTATTGTGGCGACAATTCTTTGGGAAGGAAGCTGGCCCTGACCTACCGTCACCGCCAACTCTTGAGAAACAGGCTCTCAGGTAGTGGCGATTGGGGCAATACAGTCGATGAGAATCGGGGTCATTCCGTATTCCAACGAGTTCCTGCGGGCGTGGGGTGATATAAGGAGATACGGGGAACGCTGGTCTGTGGTCACAGGAGCGTCTGAAGCTTGCTCAACGTTTCCGCGATCACGTCGATCGATGCGGTCCCTTTCTTCACCGCCTTCCTGACTTTCCAGTCGAGACTCTTGACTTGGTCCGCAAGCACCACGCTCTCGCGATCGGGGTCCACCGCGTTCACCACTTCGAAGGGATAACCTTTCCTGTGGCTGGTCATGGGACAGCACAGCATCAACCCACTCCGACGGATTGTAGCTCGCCGGTGATAGGACGAGGGCCGGTCGGTTTCCGGCTTGTTCGTGGCCCGCTTGCGGATTACACTGTAGCCAGACAATGTCCCCGCGATCCGGCACATACGGCCGCTTGCTCATCACAGCGCCTCTCGACCCACCGGTCCGCCGAAGTCGAATTCCTTGCGAACATTGCGCGTGGTCATGCGCTTGATCAAATCCTCCAGCCGATAGACTCGGCGCAGGTGAGGCCTCAGCACGAGCGCCCCTTTCCGTACTTCGATGTCCAAGTCATCCTTCACTTTGAGTCCGGCCTGCAGGGCGATGCTCTTCGGCACTCGGATGGCTAAGCTGTTTCCCCATTTTTGGGCCGTGGTTTTCATGTTCGTTGTCCTCCATCCCATCGCGTAGATACGATGTAGATACTACATGACGGCGTCGGGTGCGTCAAAGAGAACCGGGGGATCGGGAAATGAGACGTCCGTAGAGTCGATCACCGATACAAGGCAAAAACATCTGGCGGCTCATTGGGTATCCGATGCTGAAGCCCCATGACTGCCATATGGGGTTGCGATGGAGGTGCTGGAGCAACAGCATGACTTGGAACAGGTTCGGGCCTTGCTCGGGGATGCGCGCCTCGACACGACCCAAATCTATACCATGATTCGGCCCTCGCATTTGAAGCAGGCGGTGTCGTTTATGAAAAGCCGGTGACACGGATGCTGACGAGTGAGATCAGAGGTGCCATTCCATGTTTAAGACCCACCCAATGGTCCTCAAACAAGAAGGCAAAATTCTCAGCAATAACAATGTGGTGGTCCCAACGGGATTTGAACCCGTGTTTCAATCACGCCCATGTATTCGCCATGTTTTTCACCACGTTAGATGATTGTGACCTTTAAATTCACAGGCACGACTTAAACACGCAGGCAAAAACAACCTAACACGAATGCACCCTGAGCTGGCTTGAGAGGCCAGCTCAGCCGGGTCGTTATACGGAGCGGCTTTCGATGGTCGGCCCCCTTTTGATGCCACAGTGACAGAGAGATTCCGGCATACTGTATAGCCAGGACTGATTTGGTCATAGCGTCATGCTAGGGTGTACCCATTG
>JBBRRN010000185.1:0-7124 GCA_038200685.1 Nitrospirales bacterium | reverse complement strand
TGGTCGCCACCGATCTGTTAGCCCTGACTCTCTTGCGCGCACCGGGAGAGTTCGGGGCCGATATCGCCATAGGCTCCAGCCAGCGATTCGGGGTCCCGCTCGGATTTGGCGGTCCTCATGCCGCGTTCCTTGCGACTGCAGAAGCCTTCAAGCGGCAGATGCCGGGACGTATCGTTGGGGTGTCCAAGGATGTGACAGGCAAACCCGCCTACCGGCTTTCTCTGCAAACCCGCGAACAGCACATCAGACGTGAAAAGGCGACGAGCAACATTTGTACGGCGCAGGTGCTCTTGGCCATTATGGCAAGCATGTACGCGGTCTACCATGGGCCGGAGGGTCTGCGGCGGATTGCCGAGCGTGTGCATGGCCTCGCGGTGGTGCTGGCAGCAGGATTGCGGCAGCTCGGGTTCGAGATCGCAACAGAAACCTACTTCGATACGCTTCGGATTCGCCTCACGAAGATGCAATCCGACTCCATTCTCATGCAGGCCAACGAAGCCGGCATCAATCTTCGCCGGCATGAGGACCACGCTATCGGGATTACGCTGGATGAAGTAAGCACGGAAGACGAAGTCCGCCGCGTGATGGAAATTTTCAGTGGCCAGAATCGGCTGCCTTTTCAAATGCTGGACTTGAGCCACAGCGTCCACACATGTTTCCCGGCAAACCTCACCCGGACCAGCGCGTACCTAACCCACGAGGTGTTCAATCGCTATCATTCGGAGCATGAGATGCTGCGATATATCCACCGCCTTGAGGCGAAGGATCTGTCGCTCGTCCATTCGATGATCCCATTGGGATCCTGCACCATGAAGCTGAACGCGACCTCCGAGATGCTGCCGGTCACCTGGCCCGAGTTCTCGAAGCTTCATCCCTTTGCGCCGGTCGAACAAACCACTGGGTATCGAAAGTTGTTCCATCAGCTGGAGACATGGCTCGCCGAGATCACCGGACTCGCATCAGTATCCTTGCAACCGAACGCAGGCTCTCAGGGCGAGTATACGGGACTGATGGTGATCCGTGCCTACCACCGGAGCCAAGGGGAAGAGCGTCGAGATGTGTGCCTGATTCCCCTATCAGCCCACGGCACAAATCCAGCTAGTGCAGCGATGGTCGGGATGACGGTGGTGACGGTCGCCTGCGATCGTCAGGGCAATGTGGATATCACCGATCTTGAAGCCAAGGCCGCCCAACATCGCGATCGGCTGGCGGCGCTCATGTTGACGTACCCCTCAACCCATGGCGTCTTCGAAGCGGACGTGCGCCGCATCTGTCAGATCATCCATACGCACGGCGGGCAAGTCTATATGGACGGCGCCAACTTAAATGCCCAGGTGGGACTCTGTCGGCCGGGAGACATCGGCGCGGATGTATGCCATCTCAATCTTCACAAAACATTTTGCATCCCTCACGGCGGTGGCGGGCCTGGAATGGGGCCGGTCGTGGCGGCGCGGCATCTGGCGCCTTTTCTTCCTGGCCATCCAGCGATGCAACCGGGTGGGCGAGGATCCATCGGTGCCGTATCGGCAGCGCCGTACGGCAGCCCTAGTATCGTCACGATTTCCTGGGTCTATATCGCCCTGATGGGACGCGACGGCTTAACGAAGGCGACGCAGGTGGCGATCTTGAGCGCCAACTACATGGCCAAGCGGTTGGAGAAGTATTTTCCCATTCTCTATACGGGAACATCCGGATTCGTGGCGCACGAGTTCATTCTCGATCTCCGTCCGTTCAAGGAGACGACGGGAGTTGAAGCGATGGATGTGGCGAAGCGATTGATGGACTATGGATTTCATGCGCCGACGGTCTCGTTCCCCGTTCCCGGAACACTTATGATCGAACCAACGGAAAGCGAAACGAGAGAAGAATTAGACCGGTACTGCGAGGCGCTGATCTCGATTCATGGAGAGATACAAGACATCGTCGAGGGGCGCCAGCCACGCACGAACAATCTGCTGAAGAACGCTCCCCACCCGGCACAGGTGGTGACAGCCAATGAATGGAATCGACCCTACAGCCGTGAGCAGGCTGCCTTCCCTGCCCCTTGGGTACGGCACCATAAATTCTGGCCCAGCGTGAGCCGCATCGACGAAGCCTATGGAGATCGGAATTTGATCTGCACGTGCCCACCAACCGACACCTACTAACAGGGCTGCTGAAAAAGGTCTCTGACTTCGTTCTCGGTCGCGTGCCTCCCTACGACGTACCGCAAGGGTACGCCTCAGTCGTCCCGCTCCCTGCGGCCTTGTCATAGAACCTTTTGAGCAGCCCTGAAGAGAAGGCCGAGGCTGATGGCGGAACTGAGGATGGAGTGGTAGCAGGGTCACTGCGCTAGGGAGTTCCTAGTCCAGGGTGAGGAAACAGGACATGACGCATCGTAAGGGAGCTGCCCGCGCCGCGGACACACGGACGGAACACCGTCATCAGTTGTTCTGACTATCCCATTTTTCCAGTTTAAAATTTGTTCAAGAGTCGGCCGCCCGGTGTTCCTCACGCGCTCCGTTCAGAATTCCCCTTAGGCATCAGCGTTCATCGCCGCGATGCCAAGCCCAACGATCAGATCGAGCCATCCGGGAAGCGCATAGGCTGTAACGAAGGCCGCCGCGAACTCGACTCCAAAATAGGCCAGGTTCTGGACCGCAGCGATGATGACCACTTTGCTTAGATTCGCGTTCATTCCTCAGCCCTCGCAACTTCCTTCGTTTAAGAATGCCGACAATACAGCTCGGTCAAGACGGCCAAATTTCAAACTGACCCACTACCGGCGAATCGGTAGTAGGTCAGTTTAAATTAGCTATGCCACTAGATGGAAATTTCTTACGGACTTAATTAGAGGATGTTCACTATTGACCACTTTTTGATTGGTGAAAATGCTACTGTGGTCTCGCCGATGGTGGTAATTCGTGCCTTGCAAAGGGCTGCCCTCCTGAGAGGGAAACAATGCCGTTTCCCTCCGAGGAAATCATGGAAATTATGGGTGAGGATTGGCGTCGCCCTAATTCTGGAAAAATGCCAATAAAATCTCGACTTGGGGACGGTGGATTGAAGCAAAATACAATGTTGAAAGGCATGAATCGGCATCGGTGACACGAAGGGGATGGTACACACTAATAGGAGGGCATCATGACAATTTGGAAGCGATGGATTCAGGGTGGTGTTTTGTGCGGTTTGTTGCTGGGAGGGTTAGTCGCCTTCGCGACGACCGCGAGCGCTGCCGACCGTATGCCGGCCATAACTGATCACGCTGGAATGGCAACCTGGTATGAGAAGGAAGCAGCCACTAATCGGGAAAAGGCGAAGGACATGGCGACTATGCAAGCAGAGTATGCAAAAAATCCAGCCTTCGTCCAAAGTATGGCTGGCGTGGGAGCGAAAACGGATATTCCTCGGCACTGCGAGCTCCTTATCCAATCGTATACGAAGGCAGCTGAAGGAGCCGATCAGTTGGCCAAGTTGCATCACGCCATGATGAAGTAAGAGAAGCGCGCCGACATGATCCACGCCGGTGCGAATCAATTCGGCAGCAAAGAGCCCCGCTCTTTCGAGCGGGGCTTTCCAAAACATCTTTGATGCTTATCCAGTTGACTCCTGCCGACCACCAACTCCCCCATGTAGCACCTGACAGGTGTATAGGGTAGGCTCTGTTCCTCATATGACGCCTCAGAGCTTGAGTCTTCACAATATGGCTTCTTAGGCGTCTCGTTTTATGCGTTTTCATTCCTGGTTGATCCCGCTTCCACGCCACAGCCGAACTCTTCACGCCACACGCGCACGCCGCAGGCGTAGGCTATTCATCACGACGCTAACTGAACTGAACGCCATGGCTGTACTGGCGAGAATCGGGCTGAGCAGAATCCCGAAGGCCGGGTAGAGGATGCCGGCCGCTATCGGAATGCCGATGATGTTATAGGCAAAGGCCCAGAACAAATTCTGTTTCATCGTCCGCATCGTTCGCCTGGCGAGAAGAATAGCCGACGCAACGCCGTGGAGATCGCCCAGCATCAACGTCACGTCGCTCGCCTCCAGGGCGATATCGGTGCCGGTGCCGATCGCGAAGCCGACATCGGCCTGCGCCAGGGCTGGGGCATCGTTGATGCCATCGCCCACCATCGCGACGACCTCTCCGGCTTGCTGGCGACGCCGGACCTCTGCCACTTTCCCCTCAGGCAAGACCCCAGCCACCACGTGGTCGATTCCGGCCTGGCGCGCGATGGCCTCCGCGGTACGTGGGTGATCCCCGGTCAGCATCACCACCGTGAGTCCCAGTTGATTCAGCTGTTGAATGGCTTCACGGGATGTCGGCTTGATGGGATCTGCTACGGCGATCATCCCTGCAAACTGACCATTGATCGCAATATACATCGGCGTTTTTCCCTCGCCGGCTAGACGTTCCGCCCCTGCTTTCGTTTCGGTAAGATCCACCGCGTAACCGGACATGAGCGCCTCATTGCCAACGGCAAGCGCGACACCCTGTACAACGCCAGTTGCCCCTTGCCCCGTGACGGATTGGAACGACTCTGCCGTCTCCAGGATGAGCGACTGCTCTTGGGCATATCGCACGATCGCTTCAGCCAACGGATGTTCAGAGGAGGCCTCGAGCGAGGCGACCAGGCGCACGAGATCATTTTCTGACCACTCCGAACCCAAGGCCGGTACCACATCCGTGACGGTCGGCCTTCCCTCGGTGATCGTTCCGGTCTTATCCAACAGGACGGTATTGATCTCACCGGTACGCTGCAGGGCTTCTCCACCCTTGATGAGGATACCCCGTTCGGCGCCCTTTCCGGTGGCCACCATCACCGCAGTCGGCACGGCCAATCCCATCGCGCAGGGGCAGGCAATGATCAGGACCGCAACCGCCGCGGCAAACGCGCGCATAGCCGGCGCCTGATCGGCCGTCACAAACCAGAGGACAAATGTGGCGATCGCAAGGGACAGCACGGTCGGCACAAAGATCCCGCTGACCTGATCGGCAAGCTTCTGGATGGGCGCCCGTGATCCCTGCGCGTCTCGCATGAGCTTGACGATGTGGGCCAAGACACTGTCCGAACCTACTGTTGTTGCGCGATACCGGAACGCTCCGGTCCGATTGATCGTGCCACCGATGAGGCGATCCCCCGGGTGTTTCTCGACCGGCAGTGATTCGCCCGTCAGCATCGACTCATCGACCGCGCTCGCCCCGGAAATGATTTCTCCATCCACGGGGATCCGTTCCCCCGGCCTCACGATGACAATCGCTTCGCTCTGCACGTCTTCGACAGGGATGTCTTCCTCAGCGCCATCCCGCACCACCCGTGCCGTTCTCGGCTGGAGTGCCACAAGACCCCTCAGGGCCGCCGAGGTTTGCCGTTTGGCCCGAGCCTCCAGCGCATTGCCGGTGAGGATCAGCGCAATGATCATGATCACCGCTTCATAGTAGAGGTCAGGGGGCACGCCTCGACTCAGGAAGAACTCCGGCGCCACAGTCGCCAGCACGGAGTAGAGGAACGCGGCTCCTGTGCCGACTGCGATGAGTGATGTCGGAAGGCGGACCAGGCACGCACGTAGAAATGCCGTCCTGCCCAACCTATGACAAGCAGGGTCAGCGCAAGCAGTGTGTACGATAACACCCACGGGGTGAACGTATAGAGCCAGGGAGCGACGGCGCGGATGGCCGGGGTCATTGACTCCATGGCCCATCGCATGAACGGATCGGCAACCGGTCCATGGACATCCGCCCCGGCAACCCCCATGAGCGGCATGGACAGTATCATGGCCAGCAGGCCGATGATTCCACTTAACGACGCCTTGTACCTGAGTTCGCGATACTCTTTCTCCTGCGCCCGATCCTGGGCCTCCTGCTCCTCGAACGCGGTCTGATCCTGCGCGGCCAATTCCGCGCCATACCCGGTCTCGCGGATCGCTTTGACCAGGGCCATGGAGGAGGTCACCCCAGGATCGTATGTCACGGCGGCATTCTTCAGCATGAGGTTCACCGAGGCATCGAACACGCCAGGTTTACCTTGTAGTGTCCGTTGCACCCGCGCCTGACAGGCAGCGCAGGTCATCCCCTTCACGGGAATGTTGATCTTTTCACGCGTAGTCGTTGGTTGGGTTCTGGTTTTCGCCGCATCTGCCAGGTTCCGTGTCTCTGTCAACATCAAGGGAGTCGTGGTCGGCATCGTGGTTCTCCTCGTTAGTCTTGCACGATGAGCTGACCGCGTAACATGCTCATCCCGCAGGTGAATGTGAAATGGCCGGTCTGTGACGGCGTCAGCTCGATCTGGGTCTTCCCGAAAGCGGGCAAGAATTTGCGAATCCCGAAATCTGGAAAGACAACCTCTTCCGAACAACCTGACCGTTCTCGTCGATCGAAGACGAGCCGGACAGGCTGGTCCCTTTTCACGCGCACCACGGCCGGATGATAGCCTCCTTCAACCACTATGGTGACCTCCTGGACCCCCTCCAGATCGATCGCGGCGTTCGACACCACCGGGCGGGCCAGAAAGAAATACCAATTGATCCAGATTATCGCCGCGATGCCGCCGATGATGACCATCCATTCCATCGTGCTCATGCCACCCTCCTGACCAACTGGGCTTCATAGCCCGCCGCGTTCACAGCCTGAATAATCTCCGTGGGAACGGTTGTCCTCGGGTCATAGTCGACGATCGCTTCGCCGACCTTCACGCTGTTCACCTGCACGCCATCGAGCCTGGTCAAGACCTTCGTGATCTGTCCGACGCAATGCCCGCAGCTCATTCCAGTGATTTTCAGGATCAATGCTTCCATGGCACACCTCCTTTTTTAATGGGTTTCGCGCGCCTCAGTTTCAAGGAGCACGCGTTCTTTACCTCTTCAGACGGAAGAGCACGCCAATTATTACAGTGAGTGAAAACGCCTGTATTGACAGGGGCATTTGGACTAGGACAGGTCGTTGAGGAGGGTACCGGCAGACTGGTTTATCCGCACGTGCAATTTAGGCAGCCGTGTGTGCTACAAACCCCGCAGGACTGTTCCAGGCTGGTGCGCAAGGCTTGACGGGCTCGGTGCAAACGAACCGTGAGATTGTTTTGAGAGATCTTCAATTCCTTAGCAACGCGTTTCGGAGATTCGCCATCGAGATCGATTCGCTGAATGAGCTC
>JBBRRN010000184.1:0-7127 GCA_038200685.1 Nitrospirales bacterium | reverse complement strand
CGCCGGGAAATTGTGCGACCGGCATGAGTTCGATTGCCGTGATGCCCAAATCGTTCTGTAAATACTCGAGCCACGGGATGACGGCTTGAAATGTTCCTTCTCTGGTAAACGTGCCGACATGGAGTTCGTAGATGATGAACCGTTCGATTGGGGTCCCAGGCCAGCGGTCATCGGACCACTGAAATGCATGAGGATCGATGACCGCAGACGGTCCATGCACGCCTTGCGGTTGGAAACGGGACACCGGGTCTGGGCGTGACTTCTGCTCATCCAACACATAGCGATAATGTGCGCCTGGCTCGATCCCGCACACCGTGGCTTCAAAGTATCCATGCCCGCACGGTTTCAACTGAATGGGTTGATCTCTCGGTAGCTGCGATGGACTAACAAGATCGACCGTAACCCGCTTGGCATAAGGAGCCCACACCCGAAAATGAACTTTGGACGGACCGATAGGCCATGCCCCCAGATGTAACTGCCACCGTTCTTTTGTCGTCATTTCTACTCCGACAAACAGACCGCTCATCACAGTGTGCCATAGTGTGTGTTGCCATACCAGGAATCATCGCCCCTCTTCGGCTCGCGTTTGTAGAAATTGCACTCATCTCGACACCTCTAGCCCGCATTATTCATGAAGGTTCGTTGCGAAAGCGTGCAGACGCGAAGCGAGACGGGCACTCGGAGGCGTGAAGCCCTGAGGCATACTCGTACAGTATGTCGAAGGGCTGAACGGCGAGACTGCCCGATGTAGCCGCGTATCCGCGCTTGCAGCAGAAGCTTCATGAATAATGCGGGCTAAGAAATCCTCGACTCTCAAAAGCGAGAAGAAGAACAATGAGGGTTTTGCTGAGCCGTTTGTATCCGCTCGAGACGGGGTGGGATGGCGCAGGTGTCGACCTCGCGCTGTTTTCAGAAATCGCTACAGCAGCGGGACGCTGCTTCTTTGATCAATCGGACCAGACGAAGGACTCCCCTCGGATCAGGAGCAAGAAACGGATCAACTAGGCCAGACACACCTCTTCTCAGAGATCGTCCTTGCACATAGACAGATATCGGGCCACAACTCCCATGACCCCACTTGGGAGCACAAGGCAGTCTGTCAAACCTGTTATCCATGGCTAGGCACAGGCCCTGAGATCCTGTGAGCGGCCATTGATTCGATGACCGTCAGCAACGCGAAGAACGCCGACTATCTAACCGATACCCTTGCGCCCACCCATCAATCCTCTTCCGGATTAATGATATGCAGGCCCGCTGAACGGCAGGCCGTCAGCAATTGTGGGTCGGCACTGACCACAGTCAGCCGCAAGGGCTTCAGTTCCAACGCCAGCGCCAAATGTAAGACCTGCGGTGAGCGGAGCGCCGGATATTCCAGCGCAAGCTCTTTGGTCGCTAAAAACGTCTGCATCGTCGGCGCAATAAACTTGTAGAGCCCCTCCTGCGAATCCCTTTCGAACTTATGGATCACCGAGTAGCAATCGTCTCTGGTGATTTCCCCATGATGAGCCCGATTTGCGAGAACGGTATACAAATCCGTCACGGACCACGTCGACACAATCGCCACTTTACCCCGCTTCACCATCAGCCTACCGATAATGCGGGTGCCGCGTTCCATGCTGTACCGTTTCACCAGCGCGGTTGAGTCAAAATAGTAGTATGGCATACGATCACACTCTCCCCTTCAGAATGATGGCCGCCAAGGGGCCTGACAGTTTCGAGAGCCGATCTTGGAGTTCATCCAGAGGTAGCTCGTCGTACCCTTCCTTACGGAACTTGTCGGTGAGGTTGCCCAGATTGAACGATGCCGTGTCGTTCTTGAGTCGTTCATTCAGTCGGCGTTTCGCCAAGCGACTGGGAACCCGCTGTTGCGTGACCGTCAATCCGCGGCCACGGCTGCGTGGTGCACGGTTTGATGTCTGTGCTGCTTCCAACTTCGATTTGGCCATATCCTCCCTCTCTCTGAATTAATGAGGTGCTGTTGCCGGCGTAGAGCCCAGTCCCTCCCGGGGACATCCCGCAGGCTGGCTCGTCTGTACCGGTAGTTCTAACTCTCCATACACATGGCCCGCTAGCATCTTTGCCACATCGGTAGAAAACGCCTGCTGCATGACACGCACAGCTTTGGCTATCGCCTCACGCTCCGACAGATGGCCCTCCTTTCCACCTTTAGACAACGCGCCCACCACTCGTTGGCTAGTCACATTCATGACTTCGAAATCGCTGCACCAGCGCACAAACTTAAACTGCGGATCACGCACATCGATCGGCCATATCCGCACCACACCCCGCACAAGCAGCTCCGGGGATGAACCGCTAGAATCACCGTCCATCGACCGATCCCCTCCCCACCCCCGACTCGTGACCTGGAGCCCTTCCTTCAACAATCCCTCCGTCAAGGCACGTTGCATCGGTTCAGCCTGATCGCCGGTCATCGCAACCGCCAGCACCAGATTCGTGGCAAGGAACTGTTCGAGTTCGTGCGTAAGTTCACTCACACGGTAGGATGCAGCGATACCCTGTCCGCTCGGCCGAATCACACGAAGATCGGCATTATAGGTCTCTCGCAGTACCAGACTTCTCGCAGCCCGTCTCAGTGCTCTGACTTTTGCTAGCGTATCGGAGGGGTGATGGGCCTCCTCGACATCGTCTCTGATCGATCGGTCGAGGTCGGTAATCCGCTCCATGAACGAGGTCTCCGCCTGAGACCGATGCATCCCCGCCAACGCATAATGTAATCCTTTCTGCGCATCGACCCATCGATCAACGATCTGGACATTCTCCAATACTTTGTCGGTCGACACACGGGTCAGATTCTCGAGCGTTAACCGCCGCTCAGCGCTGCTCTGTCCTCGCTGCTCGATCACGAGGTACGACTCCCAATCCTTTGCGTGCGCACTCACCTCAGCTTTAAAAATGCGGGCCACCGCAGCATAGGCACGATCCTCAGCTACCACCCGACTCTCTGCCTGGCCTACGCCAACGAGATATTGCCCGGACGGATACACCGCACTCACCCCTTCAATCCAGTCTGGTTGTGTATGCCCTCCAAACCATGCACAGCCGGACAGCACAGCCACCCCCATCAGCAGCATCCCGGCTCGAGATATGAACATTGATCCGTCTCTCATGGCATCACACGCTGAAGGAGCACCGCAGTCTCGCCCGGACCGAGGGACAGAGTCCTCATGGCCTCAGGCTTCAATGGGTCATGTAACCCGCTGATTGGCTCGCTCTGAACCTGATAGCGGCCTGGTGGAACCCACACTCGAGCGAGGTGGATTTCATCAGGCAACGTCTGCCAACTTCGTGTATCGGCTTCTTCCGATGCCACTGCCAGTCCTTTTGTCAGCAGCCCGACGAGTAAACCCACCCAGGGCGCCGTATCTCTCCCTGCTGCTTGCTGCGCGGCCCTCGTGGTCCCCTCGGCCAGCGCGAACTTCGTGGCCGCACGAGAGAGTGCCTTCACGGTGATTCCAGCCATTCGTTCCGAGAGCGCCTTATCTGCTAGGGCCGTCACGTTATGGACCAACTCCGTGTTCACCGTCACTGGCATGCCATGCTCCGCGCTGAGACTCACCGTATCCACAGATACCTGCGTTTTCTGCGGAACCAGTCGTGGTAACGCCACTCGAGCGACGCGTCCGTTCAGCCCGTACAAAACTGTGTCCATCGCACGATTGGATCGTCGGTGCTGCTGCAAAATGCCACGATTGAGGAGTACCAACTGGAGTGCGTTGAGGCTAATCGGCAGATCAAGAAACTGATCCTCCTTGCGTGGTGCGCGGCCATTATAGCTGATCACGACAACTTGAGCGAGCTGCTGTAATGATTGATTCGTTTCCCATTTTGTATCAGGAAACAGACGTCGATACTCGTCCAATTCCTGTATGAAGTGCAATGCCTCGGCCGTTCGTAGCAAGTCTTCCCTCAACTGGGACGGAACAGCTGTGTGCGACCACGCGCGGGTGGCATCAAAGGTCTCGTACGCCTTCCGATACGCAATAAACGCATTATTCACGTCACCGGTACTCTCATAGAGAATGCCGCTCAGATACCGCGCAAATCCATCGTCCCGATAGGCATTCTTCTCCTGTGTTCGATCCGACAGGACGTTGAGCCGATGGTCAATACGACGAGCTTCGACCAGCGCATCCTGCCACTGGCCCAACACCGCATAGTTGAGCGCCCTCAGTACATTGATCAACACCTGTTCATACGGATCACCCTCGTAGGGTAACGCCGTATCATTCGTCATGAACGCGAGCGCCTCCGTTCGAATCTTTCTGGTATAGAGACGGTCGAGTTCTTCCTCTGCCAGCTCCAACACCGCGCTGCTCTGCTGATAGTCGCCGGCGAGCTGAAGGATCATCCCTCGATCCATGCCATAGAGGACACGACTTTCTTCGCCATATTCCTTCTCGGCCCGCTGCACAATGGCATCAGCGCCCTTGGGATCATGGGCCCGCAGGCTTGCGTCGATGAGGAGATACCGGTTGACCGAGGGGCCGCATCCGGCGAGCAGCACAACCGCCAGCGCAGCAAAGAAAACCTGGGTAGAAATGAAAAAGCCCCACCGTGCCGGAATAGAGGCGGTGGGGCTTGAGACAAGAGGGCTCAACGGATATGGAGGAGCCTAAAAGATTGTACGTTTCTTTTCGACGACTTTCTTAATCTTCTTCTGACCATACCAGACCTTGGCATTGTTCTCCAAATCCACCATCTGCAAATCGACCTGGTAAAACACTGCCTTCGTCCCCTCGGCCTCGTCAAGGATCGTCGCAATGCTGCCCTTCATCATGTAGTCGGCGCCAAGCTCTTTCCCCGGCGCTTTCTGCGTATCCTCCCGCGCGTACATCGCTTGCTCTTTGCGCTCGGTGCGAAGTTCCTCGCGATCTCCCTTTGCTGCCACAAACGTCACTTTTTGTGAGTTTGTGAGCTCACGCTCAAGATCGGTCACAAACGTGTTGACGTTGATATGTTCGTGGCTGCTGTTCTGTATAGTCCCGACAACCACGACTGGCTGGCGATGTTTGGAGCCTGAAAAGCCGTTGAGCCATGGATACTCCAGCGCCTCTTTGACCATGGACTCCGCGACCATCCTGGAATCGGTATCGTTCCAACGGCCGCTCAGATCAGTGACGACCCCGGAGTCGACCCTTGTTATTCTTGTCTCCTGGGCACAGCCGGCCAGCGACAACAGCGCCAACACCACAAGCACGATTCGTCCTCGATTCATCACGATCACGCGATACCTCCTCGAAAATCCATCCATCGGCGGTCGCTCAGCAGACGCCCTTACCGCGGCGCCCGTTTGTCTTCTTCTTTCTCAAGCCGCTCAAATAGCTTATCCGCATTCTTTCTGACGTAATCACGAACCTGCGCGTTCAGTTCCTTCGCCTTCTCAAGATTATCCTTCATCTCCTCGAGATTCAGTTTGGTTAATACATAATACGTGCCGGTTTTCTCATCCTTATAACGCTCGATGGGGCGAACACCACTGAGGGTCGTGGTGGTCACCGTCTTAATGGCCCGCTCGACATTCTGCTCTTCCGTGTTCTTGGTAAAGTCTCCCGCCGTCGTGGAGGCTGCATAGTCGCGCATCAAGTAGCCAGTGTAGGTTTCAAAGGTCTTGGCGATTTCAGCTCTGCCACGATTTTCAGCGGTGTCCCAAGCCAGCGGCTCATTTCGCATACCGGACACCGATCCGACGCCATAAAAGGCTTTACTGTCTTTCTCGTTGAACGCCCCTGACCCTTGTTTCACCCACTTCGGAGGACCGCCGCAGGCAGCAAGTCCGATCAGCAGGGCGATAGCCACTCCTCCCCCGATCAACCTCGACCTGAATCCCAATACCCTATTCATGCGCATGCCTCCTTGGTGATGATCAGGAAAGTGAAACGCTGTCGATGGCTCGATAATTCAAACAAAATCATGCTAGCATGCACCCCTAATCCAGTCAACGAAACGACGGCCAATGGTGACCGTCTCGCTGTTCCCCTAATGGAGGATACCAGTGGCAGACGTTCAGATTGATGACGGTATCATTAAGATTCTGAGTCTTGAAGTTCAAGATCCCAAAGCAGCCGCAGTCCTCGCAGAATATCCTCAAACACGCTGGGCAGAAATTACGCGGAAGGCCGTCAAGATTGGGCTGGGGTATCTCAAAGGCGGCGAACGAGCCTAGCGCAGGCTGCTGAAAAAGTCCGCCCTTCTCACCCGCCCAACCCCGGCGCGCCGAGACGCGCCTTTTCCCATGCTTCGTTCTCGCATCGTTGAGACCCTCGACATACCCCAAGGGTACGCCTTCGGATCTTCGCTCGCTGCGGCCTTGCTGAACGGACTTTTTGAGCAGCCTGTAACGACTATGGTTTTGCGGGGGTAACAGAAGCGGCGGGTAGTGACTGTTGTGCAACGGCAGCCCTGGCGCGGGCATGGCTCCCGCCGAGTTCGAGATAGCGTGTGAAGGCCTCGACCGATTTCGCTTGATTGTTCATCGCGTCGGCGTAGAGGATGCCGAGCGAAAAATAGACATCCACATAGTTGGGGTTAACCACCAGCGCCTCTCGCATGGCACGTTCCGCTTCGGCATACTGCCCACGCTTTTCGTGAATCAACCCGAGGGTATACTGCGCATCAGGGTTCTTCGGGGCATATTGTACCGCCAACCGTGCCGCGGACAACGCGTCCTCAAGATTCGGCAATACTTCCAAACGCACATAACTCTTGAGCACGTAAGCGTCGCCGAACGTGGGGTCGTATTCCAGCGCTTTATCCAATCTCTCCAACGCTTCCTCCGGTGACTTCCCGGTTTGAAGAAGTGCGAACGCCCGTTCATATTGTAGCGTTGCAGCTTGTCGTCGTTCGGCCGGTGACTGGGGCTCTGCGCCCATGGTAAAAGCCGCCTTTCGGCCCTCCATCAATACCGTATCCCCTTCCCCTTCAAGCTGTACAAAGAGGGGATGCTGGGCGCCATTCGACCGTTCCAGGACTTGTTGCCTTACATAGGCTCCAACTTCCGAGGCCATGAGCCATCCGTTTTTATTACGATCCGCCATGCCGTTCAGTCCATTTACCAGCGCCTGCACGAACAGACTTTTCCCATTCTCCTGACTCAACGACTCACCTTT
>JBBRRN010000183.1:0-7138 GCA_038200685.1 Nitrospirales bacterium | reverse complement strand
ACGATGTCGTGCGTCTCGATGGCTTCGATATAGATTTTTTGCGTCGGCGTCTTCGGCGCGACGAAACGTTTTTTGGTGACGATCGTCGCCGCATTAGCAAGGAGTTCTTTGATCGGAGTCTCGGGACTCTGCCGGAGCGCGCTCAACGCGTGGGAAATGTCGTCCGGCTGGAGGACCATCCCGTCGTTGGCGAGGGTGGCGAGTTCCGTGAGCACATGTTCCGCATGGCGGGTGGCGTCTGGCGTACCATCGAGGGTGAGTTCTTCTCCGCGCGCCGAGAGGCGCACGCCGAGGTCTTCTTCGATCAGCTTGAGGTGCCGGTCGTGATGACCGAACAGCACGGCGGTATTGGTGCCTTCTCGTAGTTTGAGTTTACGCACAAGCGCGAAGGCGTTCTCCCTCCCTGCAGCGGTAGTGAGGTGATTCTAGCAAACCGAGGGAAGGTGTGACAAGCAGAAGATCGAATCAGCGAGTGGCGAGTCGTCAAGGCCCTTCGCGCTTGACGGTCACGGAATTACCGAGGGGCACGTCGAATTCCTGCGAGGCCCATCCTTGATGGTCATCCTTGACCAACACTTTTACCCTATAGACTCCCGCCGAGGCGGCAGGAACTTCCCATTGAATCCGTCCCGTTTTTTCATCGATGGTCATGCCGGGCGGAGCCGATTCGAGCCAGAAGGTAAAGGGATCATTTTCGGGATCCACCGCCGATGCAACGTAGCCGAATTGTCCCTGTGCCAGAATTCCTTGAGCGGATGAGGTGAATTTGGGAGGACTATTCGCCAAGGTCAGCAACTCCGATAGCTGTTCCTTGCCATGACTGCCACGGTCATGAGGTGTGACAGAAACGGCGATGGCATCGCCCCGCGAGAAACCGGTTGTGTCCAGCGTCCCCTGTTCGCCCTCTACGACCAATCGATTATTGTGGGACCACCGGTACGTATAGCGGACGTCGTCACCATCCATATCGCTGCCATCCACTGTTGCAACGAGTCGATCTCCAACCTTGGCGCCGCTGGGCTGAATGGTCACAGAACGGATAGCCGGCGGCGTATTGCCGACCACAACCGATTCGCTACGAACAGGCGGGCCCGAAACTTTCCCGTCGTGAGGAATCACTTCGACGGCCAGGCGATCCCCGCGGCTTAGAACTTCGGGATGAAACGTGGACGAGACCTGTTCGGGCCTCAGCTCGTCATTGACGATCCACTTGAATGTGAACGTCAGAGCATCTCTATCCAAGTCCTCGGCATCGACCGTCGCGGTCACCACCCCCTCCCGAACGATAGGAATAGGGACAAGGGTGACCGAGCGGATGACTGGGGGATGGTTCGGCCCGGCGGCCCCAGCCCCCATCGCGTCCGTCTGGGACGAATCAAGGCTGCATCCTATCAGCCCCAGAACGGCCAGAGATACGATTCCGATGGAGACCTGTATAGCCTGAGAAAGATCCTTCGACATGTGGCCCCTCACCCTCTGCGCATTACCGAACGGGCGACGCGCAGAGTTCTGATTTCCAGATCAATCCCGCTGATTGATCCATGAGAGAAAATGGCTCGCGACGGCCGAAGCCGTGCCCGTATTCACGCAGTTGATAGCTCCGGTGCTGGACTGCGAACAGGCTTTCACGCCGGTTTGGCTGCCGCTTCCACTCGTGCCATCACCTTGGGCTCCCAGATGGATGGCCACTGTCGTCGCCAACCCTTCGCCAAGGCCCGTCTTATTGTTAATATTTTGACCCGTCATCCCCAAGACAGGCGACGAGTAAGCGCCGCCGGTGACGTAATACAATCCATAGAGATTACTGGATCCTGCCGCAACGCAGACGTCGCCGCTCGGTGTAAAGGTCGGGAAGAACACAATCCCCCCCAGGAGAACTGGGTTGGCCGCGGACCGTTCACTGGGGCCACTAGCGGGAACCGTCAGTTTGGTCAACCAACCTCTTTTACTTTGCACGAGCGACATGAGTGACACATAGGTCCCGCCGGCCGCCATTGCAGGCACGTTCGTCACCTGCTGATTCGCGCCCGAGCCAGTACAGGTTCCGGACCCCAATTGGCAGATGGTCGCCGTCGACATGTCGATCAGCTCGTTGCTGAGCGTGGAACTCAGACGACATCCGGTGATCGTCACATCGCCGCCGACACAGCCACCGGAGCCTTGCATGACGGAATCTTTGATGCCCACCAGATATTGAGTCGAGGTATCGATCTTATCTCCCGTTCCACTGGTTTGGGTATAGTATCGGCCGCTTCCTGCAAAGACCCACGTATTGCCTGTCTGGTCAATTGTCACGCCGACAGCGTTAGGGAGCGGCCCCAACGTGATTTTCGTTCCCCCTCCATCCATGAATTGATACAGGACTTCCGAGGGCGCTTGAACGCCGACTGTGCCTGAAGGAACACCCCACAAACTGGGGTCCGTGTTACAGACCGGCGAAGAAGGTGCCCAGCAGCCAGTGGTGAGACGGATGAGTTTTCCTTCCCACGGCGCAGCGTTGATGACTTTCCCTCCGTAGATGACATCGGTTCGCCAATCGAGGTCTCGGTCGAACGAGACTAAATCGCCGACGAAGGAGTTCGGAGGACTGCCGCCCGGTCCCGAGGCATCGAACATGGTGACCACACCTGCGGCGGTCGAGATCATGCGGTCCTTGATGTTGACCGCAAATATTTTGGCCGTCTGTCCAACCCCCCCATCATAACTCGTGGGGCCGGACCCCACGACCATGAGCCATTGCGCATTGGTGTTATCGGTCTTGAGGTCACCCAGCGGGCTTACACGGGCAACGGACGGATAGCTCGTGGTAAATCCGAGAGTCGGGTCCGAAAAGCTCCAGAGCAATGTTGGCACCTTGTCCGGGTTGGTGACATCCAGCACAAAATAGGCGCTCAAGAAAGTTCGCGCGGCATCAACCCCAGCGACATTATCAAAATTATCGGCGAAGGTCATAGGCGTTCCTTGCGTGGTACAGTTGCCACAGCTCCCGCCCATCCGAAATCCGCCGATGAGAATTGTGCCCCATCCTCCAGGATGGTCTGCATCAGGTGTGAAAATACGCACATCAGTCACCTTGGGCTTTAAGTCGACAAAGTACACATGGGTGTATGTAGGATCGGCCAGCCAGCGAAGATGAGGGAGTAATTCCTGCGGAATAAATCCCCAGAGTTCATCTCCGATGTTCACTCCACGCCCATCCACGGTGGCGGTATTCGAGTACCACCCGTGCTCGATCTTCGCGGAAGTAGTCGTGTCGTCTCCTGGGTTGTAGAAGCCGACATTGAAGGCATGCATCATCCCATCGTTGGCTCCAAGATAGGCCACCTGGCGCCTATTCTTGTATAGGCTATAAAACGCTGTGTAGGAGGAATCTCCGTACAGGAGGTCATACCGTTCCCTGGGTGCCCCGACGATAACGGGCGTCGAATACACCGAATCTCCGAGCTTCCACACAGCGGAAACAGGTGTGCCGGAGCTGTCCTTGACGGTCAATGTGCGGTCACGGAGTCCGGTTACCTGCGTACCGCGGATGAAGTCAACGATATTCGCCGCCGTATACGCTGCCGGAGCACCACTCAGATTGAGATATCCCGTGAGCTTGCTTAGACTGGTGCTGTCGAACAAAACATACTCCTCCGACGCGGCACCAGTCGGTAGGGCGATGTTCTTCACCAGCTTATTGTTGTCGAGATCCACCCACGTGAGAATCTTTCGGCTGCTTGGAGTCATCAGCGCAAGATTTCGGCCCCCTTCCCAGATCGGGTTGATAGCGGTCAGGGCCATGTCGCATATATTGGGGCTATCGTCGCAAAAGGCCGTGTCGAGGATGCTGTCGCCGTTCGTGTCGCGCGTCGAGTCGGCTTTTCCGTCCCCGTTGGCATCAACGTAGACATCGACGGCGAGCTTGTCATTCAATACGTCATAGCGCGTGACGACGATGCGATCCTCGGTCAGAACCAGTCGATTGTCCTTGACCGTATCCTCTCTGAAGTTCCCATAGGTATCGACAAAGAGACTTTGCACATAGCCTGTGTACTTGATTTCCCTCTCTGCCTCAAACTGGGTCGGATAGAAATACGATTGATAGATCGCGCCTTCGCCCGTGGTGGACGACGACAACACGGAGGCCGCAGTTCCCGACGAAGTCTGGTTCAGAATCGCCGCGAAGGCTGCCGCGAGTTTCCCTTCCAACTGCAGCGGGTTCTGCGCATAGAAATAGGTGTCGGGCAACCCGTCTCCGTTCGCATCCCATTCGCTGGTCTTGTCCGGCAGGTTATAGCCGGTGGTTGAAACCTTATCGGTATCCTTAAATCCTCCATACTTGCTGGCGTACCAGAGGGGGTCTTTCAAGAGACCGGCATTCGAACCGGTGACGGTGAAGGTCCGTTCCACCGCAAGCGTATAAGGAACGGTTTGCACTGGGCCACCAAAATACCGCTGGCATCCGACTGAATTGCCGGTGATCCCTTTTCCGCAGCGGATGTCGTAATATTCCCCGGACCCCGTATCGGAGAGCGCGCCGCCTCCTGCAGCTGAGGTGGCATCCGCTGTGACATTCCCTCCACTCACCCCATTGATGTGATACCCGGCCCAGTTACCGTTCCCCGAACTGGCATAGACGGGCTTGGTCTTCACCGTGATGGTGGTGAGCCCAGTCTTCACATAGATTCGATAGCGAAGGTCGAGGTCCCAATCCCCTCCATAGGTCGCATCGTTGAACATAATTTCGTAGCAGGATGTATAGCCATTCCCAACTTCATCGTTGTTCGCACAAATTCCGAACGACACCAGCTCGCCCTTGTTCCCCTGGTAGGCGGCAGAGGGCGCGCTCCATCCACCCCTCCCCGCTGCATCGCAGTCTCCTGGGAAACTTGAGGTGATGGGGTTCGGTCCGAACCGCTTGCGATCGTTGGCAGGGGCCGTCGTCGCTGCCGCTGGGCAGCCACTATGAAAGGCCGGGTTTAACTGAACCAACTTGCCTCCCACGGTAAATTCCAATATCGGGACCGGCGCGCTAGCTACGACGGCATAGGTGGTAATGTTTTGTTTGACCGAATTGATCGTATCGTTCCCCAAAGCCCCGCGCAGGTCCGTGGTCTTGGCATAATGGGTCAACATCGGCAGATAGAAGGTCCCGTACTTGTTGGGCTCTTCAGGGCAAAGGCCTCGGATGTTGAGGTAGGTGGTCGTGGCCTTTGCTGAACACAACGAGTTGGTAGTGCCGCCGATGTCCCCCACGATCACGGAGGTGATCGGATCCAACGTATCCATCTGAGAATTGGTCAAAAGCGTCGACATGGAGAGGCCCGTGTCGTTCGTCGTAGGGTTGACCTGACTGGGCGCCTGCGTCCAGGCCTGGGCTCCCGGCAGCTGGTCAGAATCGTGGGAGGGAAAGGCATCCCCAAACATCAACACGAAGGGTTTGGCACAATACTCACAGAGCAGGGGCGAACCAGTGTAGGGATCACCATAGCTGCCGCTGGCTACGACGGGAAACGTGCTCAATGCGAACGTGCCGTCCCCGATGGCATAACTCTGAATGCCATTGTCAGGGCTTGCCGCATAGAACTGCGTGGTGGCATTGCCGGTTGCGGCCAAGCCGCGGAAATACCGGATCGCTTCATAGAACATCTCCGCGAAGGGCTCGCCCCAACTGCGGCACGTCCCTTCGGCAGGGACACTTCCCGAAGGGTTACAGCCGTCCTCAGGACTGGCACCGCTATAGCCCGACGAGAACGTGTAGCCCATGATCCTGAACATATCGATGGTCTTGATGACTTGAGAGGTGCCGAGAATCTGTCCAGTTCGGCGATTGATCTCCTGGCTATAGAGGTCGGCGATCTTGCTCCGCAGCACGCCCCCGCTGAAGTTTTTGTTATAACTGCCGGAGATCAGACCGAACCGCATGATAATCGTGTCGTCGCTCGTGCCGGCGCTCCCATTCGTATTCACCGCCATGCGCTGGAGTAATCCCTGCGGCTTGTAGGTGTAGGTATTCGTCGGAGTGGCATTGTCGTCGTAGTAGGTATCGCAATTGGATTCCAATCCGACGGTCCAGTCGCACACTTTGACGGCGACGCGATAGATCGCCTTCAGTTCGGCGGCGGAAAAATCTGCCCCTGCAGCATTGTCGGTTTTGTGGCACTGCCAGGTCTCCGTACTGTCCGCATCGGGAAAATTGCCGTTCAGCACCATCATGTAGCCGACGGTTTCTGTGGCCGCGCTATTGGTGTTACAGATGGTCACCGCTGCCCCGATCCCCAAGGCCGCGGTGGGGACCAACGAGGCAAGGTCGGCGCCGGTATAGGGCTTGGCCCAGGAATGGGCATCGCGCGGAGTAGTCGTTCGCCCCAAGACGGTCAGCCCGTTGTTCCCGCTCAACGGCACGGTGGAGCTGCCAGCATTGTCCACAATACGCCTTCCGCCATAGAGCACCTTGCGAATAATGTCGATCCGTGCCATGGTCGCCCAGTTCAGAAAGTTACCGCTCCACTTGGCCGTGCAATAATGCCCATAGGTTCCCGTCCCGGCGACAGTGGGATTGAACCATCCCGTGTTGGCAAATCCGGCTCCTCCCGAAGAGGCATAGTCGTAGCACTTCTTCGAATCGAAATAGCCGACGTAGTCGATGTTGTCTTTGTAGGTGGTATCGACCGCCGCATCGCCGCCCGGCGTTCCGTTGTCCAGATCGACGATGTCGTTGTAGCCTTTGAAGAATAGCCGGTGGTCTTTGGTCATCATGAGCATGACGGCGGGCGGGACGGACTTGTTGATAAACGGAGGATAGGCCGAATAGCTATTCATCGTCTGGGCCATGGCCTGGTGTTGGCCCAGGATCACGACCAGTGCGGCCAGGAGAGCAATAGTAAGGCGTTTCATGCTGTTACTCCTTCTTCTCGACCATCGACTTGTCTCGACGTTGTGACAATGCACCGAACAGCTTCGTCTGCAGTTCAGATTTTCTTCTCGCATATGCCATTCAAGGTGCAGGCGTAGATAGCCACCACGCGACTTTCGGTTCCGACGGACGGCAATGCCGCTCGGCAATCGATTCGATACAGTTTATCGACTCCTCCCCCGACGCCACCGCCGCCGGTCCCTTCATACCCCGCCGCGCTGCCACCACCTGATCCAGCTT
>JBBRRN010000182.1:0-7168 GCA_038200685.1 Nitrospirales bacterium | reverse complement strand
GATCGGGATCTTGTCTCGATGACGACGATGGGTTTTCGCGGCGAGGCGTTGCCGAGTATTGCGTCCGTCTCTCATGTGTTAGTGACGACTTCGACGAGGCAGGATACGGTGGGATCGCAGCTCACCCTGATCGCGGGAGCAGGCGGGCCGATCCTGGACGCACCCCCTATTCCTGGCACCAGAATCGAAGTCTCCAACTTGTTTTTCAATCAACCGGCCAGAAAGAAGTTTCTGAAATCACCCGTGACCGAGTTCTCACACATCAGCCATGTCGTGCAGCTTGCAGGTCTTGCCTGGCCGGCGGTGCATTTCCGCCTGACCCAAAACAGTCAGGAGATTCTTAACTATCCTGCCGTGACAGCGGATCGTGATCGAGTCCTTCAGGTCTATCGCCAAACGTTTCTCGATCGGACCATCGAGGTACGAGGGAGGACTGGGGGATTGTCGATCCGTGGCGTGATGATCAATCCGGTCCATGCGCGGTCTTCGAGAACGCCACAGGAATTGTTTGTGAACCGGCGTCCCGTCCGCAATGCGACTGTATTTCATGCGGTCATGGATGGGTATGGATCGTTTCTGCCTAAAGGGGCTCACCCGACCTTCGTGCTCTTTCTGGATATTGAACCGAATCGACTCGATGTCAACGTGCATCCGACGAAGAGAGAGGTTCGGTTTGCGGAAACTGACACGCTTCATGAGCTGGTGCGTCAGTCGGTCCGCCACGCACTCAGTGCTTCCGGGCAGGAAGCCCTGTTGAGTCCTTCGCAGACAACGCCAGACGTTTCTTCCACAGCTGAGCGGAAGACCTCGCCGTTTCTGGATTCTCGCCCGGCAGCCTCGATGGTCACGCACGGACAGGACTCTCGGACTTTAGACCGTGACAGGGGCTCGCTGTTCGGTCTCGTTGAAGAAAATCAATTGGCCTTTGCCCACGAGACAGCAGGAGCGTATCGGCAAGCAGAGCAGGTCGACATTGTGCCGCTCGGACAAATCCACCGCACCTATCTCGTGGCGCAGGTAGGTGAAGAGCTCCAAGTGATCGATCAACATACGGCGCACGAGCGCGTTCTCGTCCAGCGGCTTTGGCGTGGATGGCAGAGCCGGGATATGGCTTCTCAGCCGCTACTGATTCCTGAGCCGGTCGAGCTGTCGGCGGCTCAGAGCATGTTGTTACTCAAACACAGTGATGAGCTGGAGAAACTCGGCCTCCTGATTGAACCGTTTGGCGCCACAGCCGTGGCGATTCGCGGGGTGCCGGTTGGACTTGGCAAGGTGGATGCTGCGGTCCTGGCGCAGGATCTCCTCGACGACTTAACTGAGTGGGATCGCGCGTCGTCGTTGGAGGCGCGGATTCAACCTGTGCTGGCCTCGCTGGCCTGCCATGGAGCGGTACGGGCCGGACGCGCCTTGGCCCTTCCTGAAATTCAACAGCTGATTCGCGATTGGGTACAAGAAGGGTTCATCATGACGTGCCCACATGGGCGCCGCACGGCATTTCGTCTTTCGACCGATGAGCTTGCCAAGCTGTTCGGGCGGGTCGGATGGACATGATGGCCGTTCCCGCGAAGATGATGCGTCACCTCTCCGAATCGCAGATCCATTGTAAACCGGTGGTCGTGATTGTGGGGCCGACCGCTGCGGGAAAGAGCCGTATTGCCGTCGAGGTCGCAAAGGTGTTCGAGACCGACGTGCTCACGGCGGATTCACGGCAAGTCTATCGTGGCATGGATGTCGGGACAGATAAGCCAGCTCCGGGAGAGCGTCAGGCGGTCCCTCATCGGTTGATCGATCTCGTCGATCCTGGCGAACCGTTTAACACGGGGATGTATCGCCGCCTGGCGATTGACGAAATCGAGCGCCTCTATCGAGAGGGCCGTCTTCCGTTAGTGGTGGGTGGCACAGGGCTTTATGTGCGGACTCTCCTCCAGGGTTTGTGCCATGCGCCACAGTCAGATCCGATTATGCGGGCGGCGCTGAGACGGGAGGCCGAGGATCAGGGGCATGATCGTCTCTATGCACGGCTTGTGGATATCGACCCTGAGACTGCGGCGCGGTTGCATCCACGAGACGAATCGAAAGTGATCCGCGCGCTGGAGGTGTACCAGCTATCCGGACGTCGGATGTCGGTGTTTCAACAGGAACACGGGTTTGCCGAGCGGCCATTTTCGGCCTTGGTCATTGGATTGAACCGAGACCGCGCCGCCCTGTATCGCCGTATCGAAGCGCGGATCGATTGGCAGCTGGCTCACGGCTTGATTGAAGAGACGCGGCAACTTTTGGCTCAGGGGTGTCCGCGCATGAGTGCGGCGATGAAGGGCTTGGGGTATCGACAGGTGGCTGAGCATTTGGCCGGCGAGTATGATGCCGCTGAAATGGTTCGACGGTTCAAACGGGACACGCGACATTTTTCCAAACGGCAAATGACGTGGTTTCGAAAAGAGCCGGGAATTCAGTGGTTGACGATTGAGGAGTCGGAATCCGCACAGCACACGGCCGCGCAGGTGATCGGACTAGTAGACAGGTTTCTCGCTACATGTGGGGGGCAATGATGCCACGGCAAGGGAACGCGGCACGTGCAGACATCGGGATCATCGGCGGTAGCGGGTTATACGACGTGGAGGGGCTTCGGAAGGTCAAGGAACTATCGGTGAAGACCCCCTTCGGGGCAGCTTCCGACACAGTAGTGCTCGGCGAATTGGACGGGATTCGAATCGCCTTTCTCTCGCGGCATGGACGTGGCCACCGGGTCAATCCGTCAGAAATCAACTATCGCGCGAATATCTATGCCCTGAAGTCGCTGGGTGTTCGGAGGGTGATTTCTGTGAGCGCGGTCGGCAGCATGAAGGAGTCGATCAAGCCCGGCGATGTTGTGTTGCCGGATCAATTTATTGATCTCACCAAGCGGCGGGTATCGACTTTCTTTGAGGGCGGAATTGTCGCTCATGTGGCCTTCGGTAATCCGGTCTGTGCCTCGCTCGGCTCGGCATTGTTGGATGCGGCCCGCATGGTCGGCGCCACTGTCCACCAGGGCGGCGTCTATCTGTGCATTGAAGGCCCGCAGTTTTCGACCAAAGGGGAATCCCAGTTGTATCGGCAGTGGGGTACGAGTGTGATTGGGATGACGAACCTTCCCGAAGCCAAGCTCGCACGCGAGGCCGAGCTTTGTTATGCCACGGTAGCGTTGGCGACCGATTACGACTGTTGGCATGAAACAGAAGCGCCTGTGACCGTTGAGTCGATCTTGACCACGCTTCGTCAGAATGTCACGTTGGCCAAGCAACTCTTGCGGACGGCGATGCGTGCGGTGGCCGACGTCAAGGTGTGCGGTTGTCACCGTGCGTTGCAGGACGCCATTATCACGGCTCCAGATCGGATGCCGGCCTCGATCCGACGGAAGCTGGCTTTGTTGATGGATCGGGTTATTCTGGAGAAGGAAGGAGTTCGGTAAGCCATGGGGAAGCTGCTCGTTGTCGGATCAGTTGCGTTAGATACGGTGAAAACACCTTTCGGGGAAGTGAGTGAGGTCCTTGGAGGTTCGGCCACGTTTTTTTCAACTGCGGCCAGCTATTTTACCAGTGTGGATCTCATTGCCGTGGTGGGGGAGGATTTCCCCCCGCAGCACCTGACCTTCCTGAAGAGTCGTGGCATCGACTTGACTGGGTTGGAGCGGAGGCCTGGGGCGACGTTTCGGTGGAAAGGAGAGTACACGCATCAGTTGAACGAAGCACGCACGCTCGATACGAAACTCAATGTCTTTGAAACCTTTCGCCCGAAAATTCCTGAGTCCTATCGATCCCCGGAGCTCTTATTCTTGGGCAATATCGACCCGGAGCTGCAGTTAGATGTGCTGCAGAAGCTCCCCCGTCCGCCATTGGTTGCGTGCGATACGATGAATTTTTGGATCAATGGCAAGCGTGATGCGTTGTGGCGGGTGTTGGAGCAGGTCGATATTCTGATTGTGAACGATGGAGAGGCCCGGGCGCTCGGCGAAGATTCAAATCTGGTAAAGGTTGCACAAAAAGTACTCGCACGCGGGCCTAAGCATCTCATCATCAAACGTGGCGAGTATGGGGTATTGATGTTTAACGAGAAACAGGTGTTCGGGGCTCCGGCCTTTCCGCTTGAAGACGTGCGTGATCCAACCGGTGCGGGAGATACGTTCGCCGGCGGCTTCCTGGGCTACTTAGCAGCCACCGGTAATCGTTCGGTTGAGGCGTTTAAGCAGGCGATTATCTTCGGGAGCGTCATGGCGTCATTTGCTGTAGAATCCTTTAGTCTTGACCGTTTGCGAATCCTGGACTACAAAGAGGTTCAAGAGCGGTTTCGAGCCTTTAAGCAATTGACTCATTTCGAGGATATTCCGTGATGCTGATTCCTTCGGCCGCTTCGATCGTTCGCCCGCTCGCATGCCCGTGGCTTGTGTTGGGTCTAGCGCTTGGATGGCTGCCTGGTTGTGCCACATCGGAGGGTTCGATTCAGAAGTCGAAAGGGTATTTTCAGGAAGGTGTTGCAAGTCTAGAGTTCGATCAGCAGAAAGCGTTTGTGTCATTCCAGAAGGCGGTGAAGCTGGATCCGGATAACAAAGAAGCGCGATACGGGCTCGGCCATATTCTGGCGATGCAGGGTAAATTGCCCCAAGCTGAAGAAGAACTCATGACTGCGATAAAGCTCGATGAGAATTACTCAGAAGCCCATACGTATCTCGGTCAGATTTTGGAGAAACAGGGGCGATGGACGGAGTCGATCGCTGCGTTTCGTCAGGCGCTGACTAATCCCTTGTATGCCACACCGGATCTGGCGCGATTCCATCTCGGTCGGTTGTTGGCTCACGAGAAAGATTTTCAGGGTGCGGTGGAAGCGTTTGAGGATGCCTTAGTCGTCAGTCCGCCCAATGTTTCCCCGGCGCTGTTACACTTGGAATTGGGGCGTGCCTATTACAAGCTGGGGTTCGAACAACGCTCCAGAGAAACGCTGACAAAGGTCATGACGCTCGATAAGAGCGGCAAGTATGCCGCTGTCGCGAAGGAGTTGCTGACACGGCTGAAGCCGTAGAGAGACAGGCATGGAATCGATCGGCGAATTTTTTAAACAGGTGCGAGAGACCAAGGGGCTCACGATTGATGATGTCGCGTCCAAGACGCGAATTCGAAACGATTTTGTGCAGGCGTTAGAAGAAGGGAACTTCGCCAAGTTGCCAGATCAAGTGTTCGCGCGAGGCTTTGTCCGGTCCTATGCCAGGTCTCTGGGGCTCGATGAAGACGATGCGATTCAACGATTCACTCAATCGTCAGGCCCCTATTACGACAAGCAAGGCGAGCGTGAACGTCTGAAAGTCAGGCAGGCGGAAGAAGACCGGAAGCGCAAAGCCAATCGCAAGGCCGTCGCAATAGCGATCGGCATCGCGATTCTCACGCTTATTTTCCTCTTGAGCCGGGAACAATCCTCGCTCCTGGTCCGTCGTTCAAGTTCAGACCCGCCAGCTCCCACATCCAAGCGGACCGCTCCCCCGGTTTCTGAATCTCAAGACGCGCCGCCGAACCGGAAGGCTGAAGTGGTTCCTCCGGCTCCCCCGGTTGTTCCGACTCCGCCTGCCCCGTCCAAGACCAAACCGAGTGAGCCCCCTCCGGCGCCAGCCAAGGTGGTTGAAGAAAATACTGCTGGGCCAGTGACCGGTTCAGCACCCACAGCGTCGTCAGCTGTGACGGAGCAGACGGCTCCGGCCCCTGCGTCGCTGGGGAGCGACGGACCTCTGGGCGGGATTTCACTTGAGGGGTCAGCGGCAACGGAGGGACAGTTGTTGCTTGACCTTGAGGCCATAGAGCTGAGCTGGGTCGTCGTTCAAATTGATGGCGGGAGCCCACAAGAGGCCTTGCTTCGGCCTGGAGAGAGGGCCAGATGGAAAGGCCAAGACCAATTTATCCTGACCCTCGGTAATGCCGGTGGCGTCAAGGCCGAGCTCAACGGCAAACCTCAAAAGCCCTTCGGTCCGAGCGGCAAAGTTGCGCGTGATATAGTCATCAAGCGCTAATCGCTCTTCAGCAGGATGCTGAAAAAGCCTGCCAGCGTCGTTCTCGGCTCATCGAAATCCTCAACGTACCCCAGAGGGTACGCCTCCGGTTTCGACTCACCTGCGGCCTTGCTGAACGGCCTTTTTGAGCATCCTGCGAGAGTGTACGAATTAGGGTCAGCAACGGTCTTGGAACCATACATTCTGCATTGCGGTTCTCACAGTTTCGAACTACATGATTGAGAGTGCCCATTCAGGTTGTCCAGGCCTATAAAAACTATATCCCTCCCATCGATGCCGTCGCGGTTGCACAGCGCCTTTTGAATTATGTTCCTCAAGAATATCATCGAGAACTTGCGAAGATCGTGCTGACAAATTCGGTTGCGCTTTCTCGTCAGCGACGGAGGGAAAGGGTCAAATCCGGCACAACGGTGACCAACGTGAGGGGTTTGTACTATGAAGCATGGAATGGACGACCAGCCAGAATTGACATATTTATCGGTAAGACACTGCAGAGTTGCCCACCACGTCTGTTGAAGCTGTCAATCATGAGAACCTTTGTTCTCTCGGAAGTCCTCTACCGTGAAATCGGTCACCACATGCAGTTCCTGCATGGGAGGAACTGCGGAAGACAACAAGAGAAGCTGGCAGAACAATACGAAAGACAATTGTTCGACCTGTTTCTTAAAAAACATTATTGGTACGGCTGGCCTTTCATAGCTACTATCCGATGGGCATGGAAGGGGACTAGAAGACACTTTCTGCGCTTTCTGAAGTGACGGTGTCATGTCCGCCTCGGCAACCTGTGGCGTCGCAGCAAGGGCTGAGGCGAAATGGCGCCACCCTTGTGAGGTCTCCGGGACTCTAGATATCCCTACTAACTGAAATATCGTGCTTCGTTATGAAAGCGTTCTGGCACGAGCCTTGATACATATCTGATGAGGATGTAATGAAATCCGGCGGAGCGGAAGTGAGTCAGAGCATTCAGGTTTGCTTGACATGAGTGGAAGGCCATTGTTATATTCGCCCGCGTTTTGTCGCTTTGCCATAGATCGCATATAAGCCGATGGCCCGATGTCGAGTTCACGTACGGTGGTTAAACACAAAGGAGGAAATCTGATGGGGTATTTTTCTAAGTTCCTGGGAATCAGCGCAGCGCTG
>JBBRRN010000181.1:0-7224 GCA_038200685.1 Nitrospirales bacterium | reverse complement strand
TCGGCCTTGTCGAAAATGAACATCGCACGAGGCAAGCTGTGCGAGGCATCCGTAAAGCCCTGAAACTTGAGGGGCCGGAAACATGATGTCACGTGTGGGCGTCGGCATCATTGGGTTCGGAACGGTCGGGACGGGTGTCGCAAAGATTCTGTTGGAGAATGCAGCTTTGATTAGCCGCCGGGTCGGTGTGCCGATTGAGCTCGTTCGTATTGCTGATCTCGATGTGACCCGCGACCGAGGCCTTGCCCTGCCGCCCGGCCTTCTCACGACCGATGCAAAACAGATTCTCACCGATCCGTCGATCGACATCGTCGTGGAATTGATTGGGGGCTGCGATGTCGCCAAACGCATCATTCTGGAATCCATAGCGGCAGGGAAACATGTTGTGACTGCCAATAAGGCCTTGCTTGCGTTACATGGAGAAGAAATTTTCGCTGCGGCTTCCCACGCGAATGTCGACCTCGGGTTCGAAGCGAGCGTGGGTGGAGGGATTCCCGTCATCCAGGTATTAAGGGAGGGGCTTGCGGCCAATACTATCCAATCTATTTATGGGATCATCAACGGGACGGCCAATTATATTCTCTCACGTATGACCCATGAAGGCCAGAGTTTTGAGACGGTACTCGATGAAGCGAAGCAGGCCGGTTATGCCGAAGCAGATCCGACATTCGACGTGGCCGGTATCGATTCGGCCCACAAGCTGGCGATCCTAGTGGCGCTGGCCTATGGGACACCGGTCAATGTAAAAGAGATATACACCGAGGGGATTACCCACGTTACACCACTCGATATCGCTTTTGCCAAGGAGTTCGGGTATACCATCAAGCTGCTAGGCATTGCGAAGCTCGTCGGTCACGAAGTCGAAGCCCGGGTGCACCCTACGATGCTGCCGTCCTCATCTCCGATCGCCCAAGTTGAGGGAGTCTATAACGCGATTCAACTTGTCGGCGATGCGGTGAGCGATGTGGTGCTCTATGGTCGTGGCGCGGGGTCCATGCCGACCGGCAGTGCAGTAGTCGGCGATCTCATCGCGATTGCGCGCAACTTCCTGAAGGGAGCGGTTGGACGGGTGCCGCCCGTTTCATTCCAACAGAACCAGCGTCGCCCGATTCGTATACGGACGATGGAGGAAATCAGCTCGCTCTACTACCTTCGTTTTATGGTATTGGACCGACCCGGTGTTTTGTCGCACATTGCAGGGGAGTTGGGCCGGTGTGGGATCAGTATTTCGTCTGTCCTTCAACAAGGGCGACGTGAAGGGCACACGGTTCCGATCGTGATCAAGACCCATACCGCTATGGAGCGCGATGTGCAAACGGCACTAGGGGCGATCAACCGCATGGCCTTCATTTCCGAGCCCACCACGTTGATCCGGGTCGAGGGCAAGGACGAGTGAATGCGATGAATTGCTGGCGAGGTGTGATCGAGGAATACCGCAAATTTCTTCCGGTGACCGACCGCACCCCTGTGGTGACGCTTGGGGAAGGCAACACTCCGCTCATCAAGGCAACGCGGCTGGCTAAGCAGATTGCTCCCGGCGTCGATCTCTACCTCAAATTTGAAGGCATGAATCCGACAGGATCATTCAAGGATCGCGGTATGACGATGGCCATTTCAAAGGCCGTTGAATCAGGTGCCCAGGCCGTGATCTGCGCCTCAACGGGCAATACCTCGGCATCCGCGGCAGCCTATGGTGCCCGGGCTGGACTGGCAGTCTATGTGTTGATTCCTGCCGGGAAGATTGCCATGGGGAAACTGTCCCAGGCCATGATGCACCAAGCCACAGTGATCCAGATTGAAGGAAATTTCGACCAAGCCTTGACCATCGTCAAAGAATTGTCGGCGACCTATTGTATCGAGTTAGTCAACTCGATCAACCCCTATCGGATTGAGGGGCAGAAAACCGGCGCGATGGAAGTCTGCGATCAGCTCGGCGATGCTCCGACTGTTCACGCATTGCCGGTTGGGAACGCCGGCAATATTACGGCCTATTGGAGAGGGTATCAGGAATACCTCGCAGCCAATCAATCCACAAGGCTACCCCGTATGGTTGGGTTTCAGGCGGCCGGCGCGGCGCCCATCGTACTTGGCCACATTGTGGAGAATCCCCAAACGGTGGCTTCGGCAATCCGGATCGGCAATCCGGCCAGCTGGGAAACGGCTTTGGCTGCCGTGAAGGAGTCAGCGGGAACGATCGATTCGGTGACGGATGAAGAGATTCTCCAGGCCTATCGGGCGGTGGCGGCGGCCGAAGGAGTGTTCTGTGAGCCGGCATCCGCCGCATCGGTTGCCGGCGTCATGAAGCTGAACAAGCAGGGCGGATTGCGTGAAGGCGAGATCGTGGTGTGCACCTTGACCGGTCATGGATTGAAAGATGCTGACACAGCCATCAACGTATCGGCACAGCCGAAAACCGTTAGGGCGACGCGGGAGGATGTCGCTCGTCTGTTAAGGGTGTAGATATCATGCGAGTAGGGCTTCGATGAAATATGTGATTCTCCACACCGACGGGATGGCCGACCATCCACGGGAGGAATTGGGCGGGAGGACACCGCTTCAAGCGGCGTCAACCCCTCATCTGGATCGGCTTGCGCAAAGCGGGGAACTTGGTGTTCTGGCCGCGAGTTCTGAGAGCGTGCGACATGGAAACGGTCTGACGGGAACGGCTATACTTGGATACGATCCTAAGAAATACTACCAGGGCCCCGGCCCGCTTGAAGCGGCGAGTCTGGGGGTCGCCGTCGGCGAGCATGACGTGGTGTATCGCTGCACGATGGTCTCGTTGCGGTCAGACGCTCCGCCTGGGAGTAAGGGTGGATTGAACGAAATCAAGAAGCTTGGACCGCACGTGGAGATGGATGATGCAACCGCAGGCTTGATTTCGACGGAGGAGGCCCGAGAATTGATCGAGGCGATCAATGAACAGCTTGGGTCTGAGATGATTCAGTTCTATCCCGGGTTAGGTCACCGTCATCTCATGGTGTGGGTCAACGGGAAGTCGCGCGCCGTCTGTACAGATCCGCAATTACTGGCAGGTCGACCGATCGCCGATGCATTGCCGACAGGAGATGGCTCCGACATTCTTTGGAAACTCATGGACACCTCGTTTCAGATCTTGCGGGATCATCCCCTTAACGATGCACGCCAGGATGCGGGGCAGAAGCCGGCCAATTGTCTCTGGCTCTGGGGCCAAGGCCGGCCTGTGCTTTGGCCAAGTCTCTCTGAGCGGTTGAAGATGTCTGGTGTGGTGGTCTCTCAGAGTGATGTCCATCGCGGACTTGGCATCATTGCTGGGCTTGCAGCCGTGGACGGAGCGAGATTGGCCGGTGGGGATCTTCGTACCCAAGCAGCGGTCGCCCTGGAGGAGCTGAAGAAGAAGGATTTTGCATACGTGCATGTGGAGTTGCCTGACGAGGTCGTCTACGGGTCGGACGTTACGGCCAAGGTGAAGGGTATCGAAGCGGTCGACCTCGAACTGGTAGGGCCGCTGCTCGAAGGACTGGCGCAGTTAGGCCCCCATCGTATCGTGGCGGTGTGCGACTGGGGCGCTGTAAATCATGGCCAAGCGGTGGAAGGCCCGGGATTCTTCACCTATCGTGACAGTGCCGTAGCCCTCGCTGCCGAGGCCGGACGGAGATTTACCGAGGCTGACGCCCGCGGCTCGATTGTGCCCCTTCGTGATGCGACGAAATTCGTTGTGCGGCTGTTTGCAAAAGGGTCCTGACGATCGTGGCCTTGATTGTCCAGAAGTATGGGGGAACGTCCGTGGGCACGATAGAGCGGATTCGCTCTGTGGGCGACCGCATCGAGAGGGCGCACAAGGATGGTCACCGCGTTGTGGTGGTCTTGTCTGCGATGAGCGGCGAAACAGACCGATTGCTTCGGTTGGCGCATGAGGTCACGCCGCTGCCGGACGATCGCGAACTTGATATGCTCTTGTCGACTGGAGAGCGGGTCACCATTGCCTTGTTGGCGATGGCCTTGCGAGCTAGGGGTTTGGATGCTCAATCGTTTACGGGGCGTCAAGTCGGGATCATGACAGACAGCGCCCACACGAAAGCGCGCATTACCCGGGTAAGTGCTGATCGAATCCGCGAGGCCTTGCTTAATGGTGTCATTCCAGTGGTCGCCGGGTTTCAAGGGATTAATGAGCAGTCAGATGTCACGACGTTGGGGCGGGGAGGCTCCGATCTCACAGCCGTCGCATTGGCGGCGGCGCTGAAGGCCGATCGGTGCATCATCTTTACCGACGTCGACGGCGTCTATACGTCGGACCCTAATATTGTGCCCGCGGCTCGACGAATCGATAAGATTTCCTATGAGGAAATGCTGGAAATGGCTAGTCTGGGCGCCAAAGTGCTGCAGAGCCGCTCCGTCGAATTTGCTGCGAAGTTCAATGTGCCAGTGGAAGTGAACTCCAGCTTCAAAGAAGGAAAGGGGACGCTCGTGACACGTGAAGATGAGGATATGGAGGCGGTCGCGGTGTCGGGAGTGACCGGCGATCGGAACCAGGCCAAGATTACGATTGTGGGGGTGCCAGACAAACCCGGGATTGCATCCAAACTCTTCGGGCCGGTGGCCAAGGCCAACATCAATGTCGATATGATCATACAGAATATGAGCCAGTCGGGCATGACGGATATTTCCTTCACGATTCCACGGGTGGACATCAAGAAAGCCCTGCCGTTGATTCAGGACGTAGCGAAAGGTATTGAGGCCAAATCGGTTGCCGTGACTGAGGCGATCGCGAAGGTCTCGCTAGTCGGCGTCGGGATGCGCTCCCATTCAGGAGTCGCCGCCAAGATGTTCGAAGTCTTGTCGCAAGAAGGCGTGAACATTCTCATGATCAGCACGTCGGAGATCAAGATCTCCTGTGTCATCGATGAAAAGTATGTTGAACTTGCGATGCGTTCGCTCCATGCCGCATTCGGCCTGGATCAGTCGCCGGCAGGGGACCGAATTGCGAAGTAGTTGATTCTAGCGAAATGAGCCTCGACAGGTTTGTCCCGCTCCTGGTATCGTGCCCCCTATGGCTCGAAAATCTTCACAACTACGATCCTCACAAGCCAAGTCGGTCGGCTCCACGTCGTCCGGTGCAGCTCCTTCTGCCGCTCGGCTAGCAACGCTAGAGATTTATGACACGACCTTACGGGACGGAGCCCAAGCTGAAGATGTAACTTTTTCGGCCGAAGACAAGGTTCGGGTCGCCCAACAGTTGGATGGTCTAGGTGTTCAATTCATCGAAGGCGGATGGCCAGGAGCGAATCCCAAAGACATCGAGTTCTTTCAGATGATCAAGACCGTTCCGTTGCAGACAGCGACGGTGGTGGCGTTCGGATCGACGAGAAAATCGAGCAACGCCGTGCAGAAGGATCCGAATATTCGGGCGTTGCTGGAGGCAGAGACGACGATCATTACGCTGTTCGGAAAAACCTGGTCGCTGCACGTTACCGATGCACTAGGTATTTCTCTTGTGAAGAATCTCGAACTCATCAGCGATTCCGTAGCCCATCTCCGCTCGAAAGGCCGGAGGGTGTTTTACGATGCCGAGCATTTCTTCGACGGATACAAGACCAATCCGGATTACGCGTTGGAGACCATCCGTCAGGCCGTTGCGGCCGGTGCTGAGCGGGTGATTCTCTGCGACACCAACGGCGGGTCGATGCCCTGGGAAATCAAAGAGATTTGCCAGGTCGTTCGGCGAGAGTGCGCGGTGCCTTTGGGGATTCATGCCCATAACGATTGCGAAATGGCTGTCGCGAATTCGCTGGTGGCGATCGAAACCGGTGTGGTGCAAGTGCAGGGGACGATTAACGGGATCGGCGAACGATGCGGCAATGCCAATCTCTGTTCGATTATTCCCAATCTTGAACTGAAGATGAAGCGTCCGGTGTTGAGAGAACGTTTGAGCCATCTCAAGCGGGTTTCGGGATTTGTCACCGAGATCGCGAACCTCATGCCCAATAAGCACCAGCCCTATGTGGGAGATTCGGCGTTCGCCCATAAGGGCGGGGTTCATATTCATGCGGTGCTCAAGAACCCCGGGACCTATGAGCATGTGATTCCGGGGTTGGTCGGTAACCGCCAGCGTGTGCTGGTATCGGACGCGGCAGGCCGGAGTGCGTTGCTGGAGAAGATTGAGGCCTATGGAATCAAATTGGATAAGAGCCACGCCAAGTTGCAGGAATTGATCGGCATGTTGAAGGAGCGTGAAAGCGAAGGGTACCAATTTGAGGCGGCGGAAGGTTCCTTTGAGCTCCTCATGAGGAAAGCCATGGGAACGCATAGACCGGCGTTCCAACTCCTGGGATTTCGAGTGATTGTCGAGAAAAGACAAGACCATGGCGCTTCGTCGTCCGAGGCCACCGTGATGGTCAAGGTCGGTGGCGTGGTAGAGCATGCGGCAGCAGTCGGAGCCGGTCCGGTGAATGCGCTCGACCATGCATTGCGGAAAGCATTGGAAAAATTCTATCCCCAGCTCCGGGAAGTCAAACTGCTCGACTACAAAGTGCGTGTGCTGTCGGCCAATCATGGGACAGAGTCCAAGGTCCGGGTGTTGATCGAGTCAGGCGATCATAAGGATAAGTGGGGCACCGTCGGCGTGTCTGAGAACATCATGGAGGCGAGCTGGCAAGCATTGGCAGACAGTATTGAATACAAGTTACTGACTAGAGATGACTGAGCCGGAACTCTTATTCGCCATCTTTCTTCTTGACAGGCCTTATAACCTCACGTAAATTATAGCGAAACTGTTGATCGCTCGTTGCGAGTTCATCGGCGAATATTCGAGACGTTTGCGCAAGTGTCGGAGGGAATGCATGCGAAAGGCAGATATCGCGAACGAAATTTACAAGCAGGTCGGTATTTCGAAAAATGAAGCCGCGGATATCGTCGAACTCGTGCTGAATATGTTGAAAGATGTATTGCACAAGGGAGAGTCGGTCAAGATTGCCGGATTCGGAAATTTTGTGGTTCGTAGTAAAGGTGCACGGAAGGGTCGAAACCCTCGAACCGGCGAAGAAATAGGCATCACGCCTCGTCGCGTGGTTACGTTTCGTCCCAGTCAAGTGTTTAAAAAATACGTCAATTCATAGCCCCGTCCATTACCTTTAACTCATCCCACCACGAGGACCGGTCATGGGGAACGAGCCCAGGCTGGGCAGCAAGATTTTTTATAAGATTGGCGAAGTCAGCCAAATTGCCGAGCTACCAGCGTATGTATTG
>JBBRRN010000180.1:0-7252 GCA_038200685.1 Nitrospirales bacterium | reverse complement strand
GCTGAGGAATATCTCGATGCAACCGCGCGCTATTTGGACGCTTATATCCCCCTGCTAGGCCCCTATCCGTTCGAAAAGTTCGCCGTGGTGGAGAATTTCTTTGCGAGCGGGCTCGGCATGCCCTCGTTTACCCTGCTGGGGAGCGGCATCATCAAGCGGCATTATGTGCAACCCTACGCGCTGGGCCACGAAATCGTGCATTCGTGGATCGGTAATGATGTCTTCAATCGCGCCGAACGTGGGAATTGGGTGGAGGGCCTGACGACCTATCTGGCCAATTATTACTGGCATGAGCTGGTGGGAGATCGCACGCAGGCACAGGACCAGCGCCGCCTGATGGTGCAGGGCTACAATCTCCACGTGCCGCCGGAGCGGGACTATCCGGTCGCGCAATTCACGCAAAAACTGGATGAGCGCGATAATGCGATCGGCTATCAAAAGGCTGCGATGCTGTTCCACCTCCTGCGCCAGGAGGTGGGAGAGGAGATATTTTGGCGGGTTCTGAAAAAATTGGTGGTGGAATATCACGGTAGGCATGCAGAATGGCCCGATCTTGAGCGGATTTTCGCAGGAGAAAGCCGCCAGGACCTCCGATGGTTTTTCGCGCAATGGTTGGAACGGGATGGGGCGCCGGCGCTGTCGTTGTCGGAGGCCGTCGCTCGTCCGGTGGCCGGGGCGCCGGCAGAGACCTTTCAGCTTGAGGTGACGATCGTCCAATCAAACAAGCCGTTCCGCTTTCCTCTCCAGATTCGGGTTCAGATGGAGGGTGATCGCACGCAGACGTTGATGGTGCCGTTGCGCTCTCAGCGCGAGACAATCTCTGTCACGTTGCCCGCCCGACCGATCACGATCGATCTCGATCCCGAGTTCATGGCTTTCCGGAGGATCGCCCGGCAATCGCTGTCGCCGGTGCTCAACCACTATGTGACCGATCGACGGAGATCGGTGCTGACGGCGTTTACAGATGAGCCGGGTCATCCCTCGCCGTTTCGGGACATTGTCGCACGTATCGAAACCCAGGAGCAGCGGAAACCGGTCAGCGAACGAACGGCGATTACCCTCCTCGAGAAGGATGGACTGTTTCCTCAGCAAGGTTCGGTGTTAGTATTGGGCGGCCAGGAATCCCGTTCCGAGATTCGATCGATCATGGCCAAGTATTGCGGTGAGCGTGCGGTCTTGAACGACAGTGGGGTCACCGTGATGGGGACGTCGTACGAAGGGCCAGGACTCGCCCTGCTGGTGAGTTGTCACAGGGTCGATCGCCCAGGCAGTGTCGTCACGGTGTTGTATGCGGCCTCGCAACAGGCTGTCGCGAAGGTGGCGCGGCTGCTCTTTTTTTACGGATGGAATAGTTTCGTGTTGTTCAAAGATGGCGCGGTGGCGTCCCGAGGGGAATGGCCGTTCGCAAGCGATGGTATGGAGGTGCGTCTCGATGCAAGCAGTCCCATTCGGTAATTGGTGCATACTCGGATTCGTCTGTCTGTTGCTGGGTGAGCAGACGGGGCAGGCGGAGAGTCTTGTGTCCAAGGCTCAGGCGGTTCCCGCTCACCAGGCTGAGCGGCATCTGAAGAATATTCGCCAGCTGACGGTGGGCCGGCAGAATGCCGAAGCCTACTTTTCCTTCAGTGGGACCAAATTGATTTTCCAATCCACGAACAATTGGATGAACAATACCGATGCGACCCCGCTTAAACCAGCCGACGCCGGGTTGGGTTGTTATCAGATGTACGTGATGGACTTGGAGAGCGACCGCGTTCACATGGTGAGCACCGGCAAGGGCGCCACAACATGCGGATACTTTTTCCCAGGCGATCGCCGAGTGTTGTACTCGTCGACTCATGCGTCGGGACCGAGCTGTCCACCGAAGCCGAAGCGGGAGGGAGCCTATCGCTGGGCTCTGGACGATTATGACATCTATGCCGTGGGCATGGATGGACAGGAGATGCAGCGGCTGACCTCCACGCCCGGCTACGATGCGGAAGCGACCCTATCGCCTGATGGCAAGACAATCGTCTGGACATCCGTGACAGATGGGGATTTGGATCTCTATGCAATGAACCTTGATGGCTCGAAGCCTCGGCGGTTGACCAGCGAGATCGGCTATGACGGTGGAGCGTTCTTTTCACCGGACAGTACGCGCATTGTCTATCGGGCGGCGCATCCCACCGATCAGGCGGAGATCGACAAGTACCAGGACTTGCTCAAACAGAGTCTGGTGGAGCCGGGGCAGCTTGAAATTTTTGTGATGAATGCGGATGGAAGCGGGCAACGGGCGGTGACATCGAACGGGGCGTCGAATTTCTCGCCGTTCTATTTTCCCGACGGTAAAAGGATCATCTTCTCATCGAATATCGAAACGAAGGGCGAGGGAGGGCGACCGAGCTTTCCTCTCTACGTAATTAGTGAGGATGGGCAGGGGCTCGAACGGCTCACATTCGATGGGCGATTCAACAGTTTCCCCATGTTCTCCCCGGATGGTAAGAGCCTGGTTTGGGTATCGGATCGCCAGGCCAAAGTCCCTGGAGAGTTCAATGTTTTTCTCGCCGACTGGGTTCCATAGCAAGATGCTGAAAAAGTCCGCCAGCGTTGTTCTCGTGTCGCTCAAAGGCTCAAGGTGCCGAAGCGTACGCCTCGCCTCTTCGCTCGCTGCGGCCTAGCTTGGGACAAGGCGCGTCTCGGAGTGCCAGGGTTGGGCGGGTGAGAAGCGAGGCACTTTTTGACCATCCTGCAGACATTGTTGACCGTTGAATACGAATCGATACACGCGTAGACCGATTTTCATGGCGCTCTCGCGATTCACGCCTGTTGCAGCCATCCTCTTCTCCATCTGTGGACTCATTCTCGCGTTCGTCGGGTTATTCGAATGGGATGTGCCGCTGACCCGGTTCATCCGTTCCCTCAACGATGTTCACAGGGACCACCTCGCCAATCCCTGGTTTGCCCAGCTCAGCGATATCGGAGACCGCCTGGGTAAGGGAGAGTATCTCGTTATCCTGAGCCTTGTCCTGCTTGCCGTCGGCTATGGATTGAAACATCCGCAGTGGAAAGATGCAGGCTGGCAGAGCCTCATCGCGCACGGTCTTGCCGCGTTGAGCGCCAATATTTTAAAACATGCTATTGGTCGCCCTCGTCCCAAGTTTATGCATGCCGGAAATCTTGAGTTTTCCCCAGTCAGCGGCAGCGGGTGGGATTCGTTCCCGTCCGGGCATGCGGCGGCAGCATTTGCAGTCGCGACGGTGCTGGCCACAAAGTTCCCAAGAGCGAGATGGCCCATTCTCGTGACAGCGGTGGCCATTGCCGCCAGCAGGATCATCCGTGGGTCTCACTATCTGACCGACGTGGCTGGAGGAATAGCTCTTGGCTGTGTTATGGGGATGGTTGCAGCTCATCCTTGGCGCGAATGGCGTTCGTCAGCCGGCTTCGCAGTCTGTCGGATGACGCCATTTTTCGTGGCGACGCTCGCCCTCGTCTGGACAATCGTGCACCTCCCGTCTGAAGCCTGGCCATCGCAACAGCTTGTATGGAGTGGCCTGGTGCTGACTCTGGTCGGGCTCGTGGGCCATGTTTTGCGGACGGTGCAATCGGCTTGGTGTCCTGACTGGCTGTCCGGATCGTTGGCTCGAGGTCTTGTGGGACTGGGATTAGGAATGACGGCAGGTTCTCTGTTTGTCACGACCGCCGTCCTGCTCGTCTGTCTCGCCCATTGGCTGGATGGTTTCCCCGGAAAGGTTCACTCCATGGCGGAAGGTCATGGAGGATTATGGACAGCCATGACTGAGGGTTTGTTTGTCGCGGCTATGCTGTTGGTGTTGGGAGCCAGTTATGCTCTGAAAGGTATTGTGCCGATGTAGATGGAGGATGAGTCTTGTGTCTCTGGTTGAACTAGGCCAACGAGATTCAAGCAGTAGACTGGATCAACTGTTCATTCAATGGCCCAGAATGGTGGGCGGTGGCGGCGGTGGGGTTGCGCTTTGTGGAGTCGTTACCATCGGCTGGTTGGCCAGCAGCACATAGCCGTAGCGCTTCAGAATGGGAACCAACCCGGCCGCTTCCGCTGGTAATTTCGGTTGTGCACTTTCCGGCAAAAGGATTATGACTCTCTTGGTCTCTTTCAATGCCGTCCGTATCTTATCCTCTTCCCCGATGGGGACGAAGAGGGTCTGACGTTTTGCGTAAAATACGGAGGACGGTCTCAGCGTGCCATAGGCAATGAATTGATCTTGGCGGTCTAGGTTCAGTCCTGCGGCATAGGCGAGCTCTTGGGGGGGCGCGACTACATATCGATTGATGTGCGGGAACGAGATCACGATAACGATCAGCACGAGGCCTGCGAGGGTTCCCCCCGCGGCCCAGAATGCTCTTCCACGTCGTTCGTCGTTCAATCCGAAATATCCCACCAACGTCATACCGATTAATAGCAAGGCTGCAATCAGATAGGGGCCTATGCCGAGATCCACCTGTCCGGCTAGCGGGAACTCCTTTACCATCTTGGACGCATAGGTTGTGTAGAGCGTGGGGAGACAGGCAAAGCCGATTGCCAGGAGATATCCCACGCCCATCATGAGATGGATGGACCCTCGAATCCCTTTCGTCGCCGGATCTTGCAGGCATCGGGACCAGTATGAGGCGGTCAACAGGGCGGCAGCAGGAAACAGTGGACCAATGTAGTGAGGGAGGCGGGTCGCAGAAGCCGTGAAGAACACAAAGGTACCCACAACCCATAGAGCCGCGAAGAGGTCAAGTTCGGATGCGCCGGTGGGATCCGGATGAGTGCGTGCACGGCGTATGAGGTACCATTCTTTGATTGTGCGATAGAGTGGGACAGGAAGGAGCGCACTCCAAGGAAAGAAGCCTAGGAGTAGGACCGGGAGATAGAAGAAGATAGTGCCTTGGTGTCCTTCCATCGGGCTGAGGAATCGCCCGATCGTATGGGCTTTGGCGCCTGTGGCATAGGCGTCGCCGTGCACGAGAAACATGGCCGCATACCAGGGGGCGGCGAGCAGAACAAAGAGCGCCATGCCGGTAAGAGGAACTCCCTTCTGCCAAAAGTCCAGCCACCGACGTGTCCAGGTCAAGTAGAGCGCTGCTGCGACAAGAGGCACGGCGAATCCGACCGGCCCCTTTGTTAGGGTGGCGAGAGCCATACCGACATAGAATGCCCAGATCCATCGGCGTGAGTTGCCTGTTCCATGCAGTCCCAGCCAGAACCCATACAGCGACGCGGTGGTAAAGAAAATCAGGACACTGTCGGTCAGGGCCATGCGCCCGAGTCCCAGGATTTCCAGGTTGAGTAAGAGCATCAGTCCGCCGAAGAGTGCGACGGTTCGATCGCGCTGGTGCACAAGAAACAGGTAGTGGATAAGGATTAATCCCACACCGAAGAGGGCAGAAGGGAATCGAGCGGCGAACTCATTCACACCGAACAAGCGATAGGACTGGTCCATCAACCAATAGAGAAAGACGGGTTTCGCCACGCGCAGCTCACCGTTGAACGTCGGGGTCAGCCGGTCCCCTGACTCGAACATTTCGCGCCCGGCTTCGGCGTTTCGCCCCTCGTCACGGTCGGTCAGACCTATGTCGCCGAGTCCCAAGAAAAACAAGAGTCCCGACAGGAGGAGGAGGGCCAGCAGGAGCCATGCGTGGTGAGAACGATCGGTGGTGGTCATGGAATCGTTCGGACCGCGTGGTGATTGCGTGCGTTGAGGGTGTGAGAACGCATGATTTATGACGATCTGTCGCGAAATCCCTGCGTCACCTTGTGAGGCCTGCACGGGGAACCCTGAAGGCCCGATGCGTACTCGCGCCGTACGGCGCGAGTACGCGGGGCGAGTTTGCCGACCAAAGGCTCGTCGTAGCAGCCAATCATCGATTGTAGCAGAAGCGCTCGGGAATATAGCGGGTGAGATTTCAAAAAATTACGAGGAGGGGTTGATCGGCCGATTCGCCTGGCTTGCGCGCGAGATCAGCATGAGGTTGCGAACGTAGACGATCGATCCGATGCTCTGTCCTGCGATGAAGACTGGATCGACTCGATAGATCGCATAGGCGAGCGTGATCAGTCCACCGATCAGGCTCATATACCAAAACGAAACAGGAACCTGGCTCTCAGCCTTTTTTTCAGAGGCGATCCATTGAACCACCCAGCGGCCGAAAAACAGTCCTTGGCCGAGAAACCCGATGCCGAGCCAGATCGTTTCGAGGCTCATAGTCGTACGGTGCGGGGTGTGAAGTGTTGAGCGTTGGGTGTTTTTTCAATCGAAGACATCTGTGCAGCTAAATCCATGACGCCCTTCCAGGCCTTGAAATTTTTGTGCGTGACCACGGTCTTATCAGCCACTCTTCACTCGCCGTCACTTGTCCCGGAATGTATACCGCAACACTCTAGCCTGCATCCATCTCACGGCAATTAAATCGTAGAGCGATTTGAATAATCGGTTACCCATGCCGTACTTGGAGACGCCGTGAATGCGAGGGTAATGCCGGACCGGTACTTCCGTGACCGTGAACCCGTGCATGAGCGCCAGCGCGGGAAAGAATCGGTGCATGCCCTCGAAGAGACGGATGCGCTCCAGCACGGGCCGTCGGAATATCTTGAGCGGGCACCCGGTGTCGTGGACGCCATCATGGGTAAAGACATTTCGCACACGGTTGGCGATTTTGGACGACAGTCTTTTTACCAGGCCATCCTGCCGCTCTTGTCTCCATCCGCATACGAGATCGTGGGTATCAGTATAGGGGAGGAGTTTCAAAATGTCTTTGCTGTCCTGTTGAAGGTCGCCGTCTATTTGGATGATAATGTCTCCGAACGACTGATTGAAGCCTGCTTCGAGCGCGCAGGTCTTACCATAGTTTCGATCGAGATGGAAGACTCGAATCTGGGAGTGCTCCGCCGCCATACGGTCCAGGGTGTCACTGCTGCCGTCGCTGCTGCCGTCGTCCACGAAGATGATTTCAAACGGTCGAGTCTTCGAGGCCGCATGTGAACTCATGACGGCCAATAGTCCCTCAATCAGTGGAACAAGATTGTCTTGTTCATCCTTGATGGGGACGATGACGGAAGCCCATGGATGGGATGGGACGGCCATGCGGGGTCGATGTTCCTGACGCAGAAGGGAGCCGATACGTTCGCATCGGCATTCTACAGAATGCGGACGGCAGCGTCAAACAAAGGCTGTGATGAGTGAGGGATGAACCGTGACGGCGAGGGGCCATTGGTTATTCCTTTTTGCCCATCACCGTTCACCTGTCGTGT
>JBBRRN010000179.1:0-7261 GCA_038200685.1 Nitrospirales bacterium | reverse complement strand
CTTGAAGGCCGCCCCATGATTGCGTCTCGTTCGCTTCATCGTCTCGCCCCTTGGTTCGCCCCTTGGGGCGTCGGTGAAGCAAGGCAACCACGTACCCCACTGTCCGAATTTCCTGGTCCCCCTCTCCCCGGAGGTATTCAGGAACAACAGCGTAATCACGGGGAATATACGTTACTCCCAAACGAGGGTGTTTCGTGAATCATGCGAAAAAGACATGAGGCTTCTACCATTTCGCCCATCCGCTTGTACAAAAATACACGGTGCGTATGGCTAAATCTGTACAGGCATAGACCACCTCAAGCCTCTCCCCCACATACATCTCGAGCAATGAAGCGACGACGACCCATGAACCTACTCTCCCAACGCAGTTTTTCCTGTTTCCAGGAGAGGAAGACACCTTTAGGACGATGAAGTCCGACCATGCAAACTTCCGAAATAGGTTGGCACAAAAGGTGCTTTTGTTTTACATTCTCTTGAGACTTCTGAACATTGTAATACCCATGAGCATCCACGGAGCCAATACAGTTTCCTTCTGCATCTACGCCTAATAGAGTATAATCACACAACATGATAATGCCTCTTGACCGATCTGACCAACAAACCCTCTTCGAACTCAAACGCGTTCTGATCGTTGACGACGAAGAACCGATCCGCCGACTGCTCGGCTACATGCTTCAGACCCATGGGTACGAGACAGTCCTCGCGTCCGATGCGCGTGAGGCACGGGCACGGCTGGATGAACAACCCTTTGCCTTAATCTTGTGCGATGTGAACATGCCCGGTGAGTCGGGTATGGATCTCGTTCGCAATATCATGAACGAGCATCCCCACACCGCCGTCATCATGGTGACCGGTCTCGATAGCTCGGTCCTGGCGAACGCGGCGCTCGACATGGGTGCCTTTGGATACATCGTCAAACCCTTCGAATCCAATGAAGTCATGATCGATGTCGCCAACGCGCTCCGCCGCCGTCGGCTTGAACTTGAAAATCGCCTGCACCGGGAGAACCTGGAAGATGTCGTCAGGACCAGAACGATGGCGCTCCAGCAAGCGCTCGAATGGCTCGAGCTCCGTGAAAAAGAGCTGCGCCTCTCACGAGAGGAAACGATTCAACGACTCGCGATCGCCGCTGAATATCGGGACAGTGCAACAGCTCAGCACATTCATCGCATGAGCCATTACTGTGAATTGCTCGCCAGGAAGCATGGGCTCTCAGTCGAACAGTGCGATTTGATCCGCACCGCGAGTCCCATGCACGACATCGGAAAAATCGGCACGCCAGACCATGTGCTCCTGAAGCCCGGCAAATTTACACCGGAAGAATTCAAGGTCATCTCTCAACATGCGGAGATCGGCTATCGAATCCTCAACGGATCGGATGCGGAAATCCTCAAAGTCGCGGCATCGATCGCCTGGACCCACCATGAACGGTGGGATGGCAACGGATATCCGCGCAAGTTGAAGGGCAATGCGATCCCGGTCGAAGGACGAATCGCCGCGATTGCCGACTCCTTCGATGCCCTTACCACACAGCGGATCTATAAGCCGGCCTACCCCCTCGATCAGGCCGTCGAGCTCATGACCAAACATCGGGGGGAACACTTCGACCCCGAGCTCCTCGACACCTTCTTTGCCTCGCTGAACGAGATCAAACACATCCATGATCAGTATGCCGACCAAGTGCCGCGCACGATGATTCGAGAATCGTAGGGAAGCTTTTTCACCATTTCGTTGACCGTTTTTCCACCCACCGATATACTGGCCTCATCTGTCAGGGACAGGCCGCTCCACACATTCCCAGCCCTGTCCTCGCAACAGTCGCGATTTTGAAAGGATTGTGGACCGTGTTGAACAAGGCAACGGTAGCACCCACACAGACGGCAACGCGCAATTGGATCGCATATCTGTGCGAATCCTTGGTGACGTCCGGAGTGATGCCGACCTGGGAGGCGGCGACCTATCTCACCGAAAATTTGTTCGGAGAAAAACCAAATCCCCGCCTCTTATGTGCAAGCAATGCCTACGAAGTGACGTCCCAATTTCTTCAGTGGCTGTACCATCCCATCGTCGAAGCCGCCTCCCGCGACATCAGCTTGCCGGAGGGCTCCACGGTGCATGTGTTTACGGATATTAGCCTCACCGGCAACTCTGCAGTGCTCGTCGTCTATGCGTCCGACGATGGTCTCCCACACCAATTGCTCATGCTGGATGCGACCAAAGCCTGGGATCTGGTCTTTACTGATTCAGAGGACGTGAATCGCTGGGCAGAAGAACGATATCGACGGGTGAAGTCGGCACTGACTGCCGTGATTGGGAAACCAGTTCAACAACCTGTCCTTGCAGAAGCGTCCTAGCTGGTCTCGCGACGCAGACGTTCGGGCATGCTACAGAGAGATCTCCTACCTTCCACTCGGTTCGTAGTTCAGGTTCGGTCCCAACCATCGCTCCACCACTGAAAGAGGCATCCCTTTTCGCATCTGGTAATCAAGCACCTGATCTTTTCCGATCTTCCCCACCGCAAAATATTTGGCCTCCGGATGGGAGAAATAGAGCCCACTAACCGAGGCAGCAGGCCACATGGCGAAACTTTCCGTCAGAGTGATGCCGGTGTGCTGTTCTGCGGATAAGAGATCGAAGAGCAACCGCTTCTCTGTATGATCAGGACAAGCCGGATACCCTGGGGCTGGACGAATGCCGCGATACTTTTCACGGATTAAGTCGTCGGAAGTCAACGCCTCGTTCTTACCATACCCCCACGCGTCACGAACCAGTTTATGGAGGTGTTCGGCAAAGGCTTCGGCCAAGCGGTCGGCTAAGGCTTTGGCCATGATGGAATTGTAATCGTCGTGATCGCGTTCGAACTCTTTACACAACACATCCACCCCGACTCCCGTCGTCACGGCAAAGGCTCCGACATAATCCGCGAGACCGGACTCTTTCGGCGCCACAAAATCTGCCAGCGCAAAACTGCTTTGCTCTTTCGGCTTCTCCGATTGTTGGCGCAGCGTATGAAAGGTCGTCAGCACCTCCGTGCGACGATCATCGCTATAGATTTCAATATCGTCACCCAGGCTATTGGCAGGGAAAAACCCATAGACCCCGTTGGCAGTGAAGAGTCGTTGATCGACAATCTTCCGGAGCAAGGCCAATGCATCGTCGTATAACTCCTTGGCCTTCGGGCCTACGACAGGATCTTGAAAAATGGTCGGGTAGCGTCCGCGCAATTCCCACGTGTGAAAGAACGGTGACCAATCGATATAGGGAATTAGCTGATCCAACGGCTGCTGCGGCTCCACTTTCACCCCCGTGAAGGCTGGCATGGGAATATCGACCTCAGCCCACTTGGATTGGAATCGGTTGGCACGGGCCTTGGTTAACGTCCAGAGGGATTTGGCTCCCTTGTCCTGATGGGTCTGACGTATCTGATCATAGTCGGCGCGAACCTTCTTGGCGAAGTCAGCTCGCACGTCGGCATTGACCAGACTGCCGACGACGCCCACCGCTCTGGAGGCATCCAGCACATGCACCACGGAATGGTTATAACCCGGAGCGATCTTGACAGCCGTATGGGCTTTGCTCGTAGTGGCGCCGCCGATGAGTAACGGCAGATCGAAGCCCTCGCGCGTCAGCTCGCGTGCCACGTGTGCCATTTCGTCTAGCGACGGGGTAATCAGTCCGCTGAGCCCAATGATCGCGACCCCATGTTCGCGTGCTGCTGCCAAAATCTGTTCACACGGCACCATCACGCCAAGATCGATCACCTCGTAGTTGTTACATCCCAGAACCACCCCGACGATGTTCTTCCCGATATCATGCACATCACCCTTGACGGTGGCGAGAAGGATCTTGCCATTCGAGCTCGACGCACCCGATTGTTGCTTCTCCGCATCCATGAATGGCATGAGGTAGGCGACGGCTTTTTTCATGACCCTGGCGCTCTTGACCACTTGAGGCAAAAACATCTTGCCGGACCCGAACAGATCCCCGACGATGTTCATCCCGTCCATCAGTGGTCCCTCGATCACATGCAGCGGCTTGGCATACTGTTGTCGAGCCTCCTCAATATCCTGTTCGATGTAGTCGGTCATGCCTTTCACCAATGCATGGGAGAGGCGCTCCTCGACCGTGCCCGATCGCCACTCATCGTCTTTCACCGCCACTTTGCCCTGCTGCTTGACGGTCTCAGCAAACGTCACCAATCGTTCTGTTGCATCAGGCCGGCGGTTCAGCAGCACATCTTCGACCAGTTCCAGGAGGTCTTTGGGAATCTCCTCGTACACTGCCAACTGTCCGGCGTTCACAATGCCCATGTCCAGGCCGGCCTTGATGGCGTGATAGAGGAATGCCGCATGCATCGCCTCGCGCACGCGGTTGTTGCCGCGAAACGAAAATGAAATATTGCTGACGCCGCCACTGACTTTTGCTAACGGAAGATGCTGCTTGATCCAACGTGTGGCTTCGAGGAAGTTCACCGCGTAATTATTGTGTTCCTCAATGCCGGTCGCCACGGTGAGGATGTTCGGATCGAAGATGATATCTTGGGCAGGAAAGCCGATGCGTTCCGTGAGAAGGCGATAGGCCCGTTCACAGACCTCGATCTTGCGCTCATACGTATCGGCTTGGCCGCGCTCATCGAAGGCCATCACCACCACGGCCGCCCCATAGCGATGAACCAATTTGGCCTGCTGGAGGAACTTGTCTTCCCCTTCTTTTAGGCTGATGCTATTGACGACAGGCTTGCCCTGGATGTCCTTCAAACCCGTTTCGAGTATGTCCCACTTCGAACTATCCACCATGATGGGTACGCGAGAGATATCCGGTTCCGACGCCACCAATCGCAAGAACTTTTCCATGGCAGCCTGGGAGTCGAGCATGCCTTCGTCCATATTGATGTCGATGATCTGGGCACCCCCCTCGACCTGTTGTCGCGCCACCGAGAGCGCGGCTTCATAATCGCCTCCAAGAATCAGTTTGGAAAAAGCCGGTGACCCCGTGACGTTGGTCCGTTCACCGATATTTACAAAGTTTGATTCCGGCCGAATCGTGACCGCTTCCAGCCCGCTCAATCTGGTGTGCGGCTCGACGGACGGTGCGACACGCGGAGGAAGGCCTTGCACGGCTTCAGCAATCAGCTTGATGTGTCCGGGTGTCGTCCCACAACAGCCGCCGACGATATTCAGCCAGCCATTCTGCGCCCACTCTTCCAATTGAGGTGCCAAGCTCTCGGGTGTCTCGGGAAATCCCGTCGGCAGCAACGGATTCGGCAGCCCGGCATTCGGATGGCAGCTCACAGAGATCGGAGCCAGGCGCGAGAGCTCTTCGATCAACGGGCGCATTTCTTTTGGGCCCAACGCGCAGTTGATACCGACGCTGAGCAGGGGTACATGGGAGATAGAGTTCCAGAAGGCTTCTATCGTTTGGCCCGTCACCCCGCGGTTACTACCTGCTTGAATAAAGGTCACCGAGGCCATGAGGGGGAGCCTGATGTGGTGATCATCGAAAAACTTATCAATGGCAAAGAACGCAGCTTTCGCGTTGAGCGTATCGAAGATGGTCTCGACCAACAACAGATCGACTCCGCCGTCGACCAACCCACGAACCTGTTCGTAGTAGACCCGCACCAGTTCGTCATAGGTGGTGCCGCGCGCCGCAGAATTGTTGACATCGGTTGAAATAGACGACGTCTTCGTTGTCGGTCCAATCGCCCCGGCCACAAAACAGGACCGACCAGGCTCTGACTTCATGACCTGCGCCGCCGCACGCCTGGCACATTCTCCTCCGGCTCTCGCAATCTCGTAGGCCAACGACTCCATGCCGTAGTCGGCCAGGGAAATGGCTTGCGCGTTGAACGTATTCGTCTCCACGATGTCGGCGCCGGCCTCGAAGTACTGGCGATGGATCTCCTCGATAATGGCAGGCTGCGTGAGGTTCAACAGGTCGTTGTGCCCTTTCTGATCTTTCTTCCAATCGTTGAACCGCTCGCCTCGAAACGCAGCCTCGTCCAGCTTCCGCTGCTGAATCATGGTTCCCATGGCCCCGTCGAGGACCAGAATGCGTTGTTGCAGTAACGATTCTAAGGATGCACTCATACCACTTGTCTCCGCGATTGAATCCGCTGTGATTGTGAAGGAGGTTGTAGCATCATAACTGAGAGGTTCTTATACCGGCAAGCAATCCCAGTCGTCGCGCCTTGACAGGGTGGGGCGCCCTCGATACGATGCCGCCATCAGCCGGAGAGAAACTGTGCTCCTGCGTCTTTCTATCGAGACCACCTTCACATCCTTCCTGCTTCTCGTCTTGACCACCGGCCTCTGGCTCCAGCCTTCGGTCGTCCTCGCAGCACCCTATTTTGAGGACGGCTACTTGGGGCTCACGCAAACGGAGCTCCATCAGAAACTTGGGATGCCACAAGCGGTGCGCGATCGAAAGTCTGCGCTGCGTGTCTTTACGTACTATGCCATTACCGATTGGGAAAAGTACTTTCGCAAACTCGTCTCACCGGAAAATGGCGAAGATGTGTATACTTTTACACGTAACGGCGTCGAAATCCGATATTCGTTTAGTTATACCGTCGACCCCAACGATGAACACGAGAATCGAACGTTATTCGTACGGCTGGTCGATATTGAATTCTCCCCCGCCGCCCCCCTCGCTCAGATCCCCGCACTTGTCCCGGAATTTCTCCCGTCAGAGGATCCAGCTTCTCCTTCATTCCGATCGAATATTTGGGTACTGTTGTTTAAAGGCGCTGCGTCATCAGACGCTCGTTTCATTGTGAAAGAGGCGTCTAAGGACAAGCTGGAGTGGAGGTTAGCCTATCAGCTATTTTCTTTGCAGGGTCTGCCAGAGCCTCTCACGAACAAAGCACTGGTCGATCGTGTGGAAATCAGCACACAAAGTGTCGAGCTGGTGAAGCAACGTCAGCGACACACCCATGACCCCATCATGAATCCCTACTCACGAGAATTTTCCCAGCACCGACTCGCTCCTCAGCCCCCTACGTCCAAGAAGATCCCTGTCCCAAAGTATGCGGACTAGCCCACTTGGGCTTCATGACAGAGCGATAGTGAAGGGACCTAACGGTTAGGGCGCGCGTTGGAGATGTTCTTGCTGTTTCTCTTGGATCTTTCCAGCTTGGCCGCTCAATCGATCCAGCGGGGCATCCTGCGAGGTAAAGAACAACGCAGGGACGGTCAGACCTAACATGATTAATCCCCAGAGAGAGAGAAAGCGGATGGCCTGGCCACGCCCCAATAGCCTG
>JBBRRN010000178.1:0-7296 GCA_038200685.1 Nitrospirales bacterium | reverse complement strand
GGGGAATCGCACAAGCCGCGTTGCATGAGATGAGAGACCTCGATACAGCTAGGATACCTAATGATCAGCCGACGGCGCCGCACCACCGCTGAACTGGACGGCGTATGATGGAGGGGAGGGCGCGGTCGCCCCTGTCAGAATACTAACTTGGTGAGGAGGGTCTGCAATGCATACGGCACACACCATTGTGATCGCAACACTGACAGCGGGATGCATGATATTGCCCACAACCATCCATGCGGAGGAGCCCTTGATCCCGAAAGACATGCGGTACATCGGGCAAGGGGGATCGGTGATGGGGCTCGACAAGGAAGAGCCTGTGGAATCAGGCAAGAAACTGACGAGGCATGAAAAACATATGAAAGCTCCGTGGTCTCTCGAGGCGTTTCGTGACGAAGGTCCGGCCCATATGGTGTTCTTGGATTCATACCTCATGGATACGTATGAAGTCTCGAACAAGGACTATGGCGAGTTTGTCACAGCGAACGGTCATCCGGCCCCTGCCTACTGGGACGATCCGCGCTTGAACAAGCCGCAACAGCCCGTGGTCGGAGTGAATTGGGAGGAGGCTAAAGCCTTCTGTGAATATCGCGGGAAGCGTCTTCCGACCGAAGCAGAATGGGAGAAGGCGGCTCGTGGGCCCGAGGGTAACCTCTACCCCTGGGGTAACGACTTTGATCCGGCGAAAGTCAATTATGGCCAAAATCTCGACGCCACCATGCCGGTGGATTCCTATCCAGAGGGTGCGAGCTACTACGGCCTGCATAACATGGCGGGCAACGCCTTTGAGTGGGTCTCGGATTGGTATGACCCGCGATACTATGGGCGGCTTGAAACGATGGTTAATCCGACCGGTCCGACCACACCCGCATGGGTAGGTGGAACCGGCACCTATGTCGACCGTCAAGCGCTCGGTGCAAAGCGGGTTATTCGTGGCGGATCCTGGGTTGCACCGGAAAAGACGGTCAGGACGACACATAGATTTTGGAATGGTCCGCTGAACAACAGTTACGGGGTGGGCCTGGGTTTCCGCTGTGCCAAGACCGCCCCACCCGAAATTGATCAGAGAATCAAAGATGCCTCCATCTTGGCCTATGTCGAAATGGGACGAGAGCGGTTTGTGGAGGCCAAAAAAGCGGTCGCCCAGGGACTGGCCATTGACCCAAAGAATGTGGACCTCTTGGAGCTTCGGCAGTTGATTGAACAATCCATGAAGCGGCCGTGAGGGAGAGGTGCTAGGGTTTTTGTCAATGGTTTGATCGTGACGGAGGCGCACCTATGATACACGACAAGATTCTCCTTCCAGGAATGGTCCTCATCGCGCTACTCGGCGCGTCACCCCTCCGAGCTGATCCTATCGATCCAGATCGCCATCCACGCCCCGAGAACGCGCAGGCGGTGCATGAGGCCGAGCATGAGGTGGACCAGGCGTGGGAGGTCTACCATCGCGCGGCGTTAGGCGGAACGGTCGCGTCCCCTGCCCTACAGGCGGACATTGAGCAGCACTTGCATGAAGCCAGAACCCTCATCACTCAGGCGCAAGAGGCAGCCGAGCGGGGAGACGCGCGTCAGGTACAACATGTCGTCAGCCAAGTGAAAGTCCATACCACCATGGCCATCGAGGGGAGCAAGGAGCAAAAGAAATGAGACACGGCCTCATGAGAAGAAGCACTCGCTGGCGCGCTATTGTGGCGACGGTGGCCCTCGCATCTGCAGCGGTCATCGCACCGGTTGTGGCAGCGACGCCGGCCTCAAACGAGATCGACCCGGTCCCCATGGTGACGATTCCGGCTGGAGAATTCTTGATGGGGAATCCTAAAGGAACAGGCCGGGCCGATGAGTGGCCACAGCGATCTGTGTACCTCGTCGAGTTTGCCATCGATCAAGTCGAAGTGACGAATGCACGGTTTCTGGTGTTCGTCGCGACCACGGGCCATCGAAGCCCTATGAATCCCTATGGCACAGGCCCGCTCGTCTCCGTGAAAGGAATCGAACAGCTTCCGGTCGTGCAGACTACCTGGTACGACGCCAAGGCCTATTGTAGTTGGGCCAAGAAACGGCTCCCGACGGAGGCGGAATGGGAAAAGGCCGCTCGCGGCACCGACGGGCGGCTGTTTCCCTGGGGCCATGAACTGGCGACCTCGAAGCGGGCGAACTTTGACCGTGAGTGGATGGAGGAGGAGACATTGCATCCGGTCGGGTCCTTGCCCGACGGTGACTCACCCTACGGGGTGAAGGACCTATCTGGCAACGTTCGAGAGTGGGTGCAGGATTGGTATGACGCCGACTACTACCAGCATGCGCCGGATCGGAATCCACGGGGTCCTGAGAAAAAAGGCGTGGTTCGATCGATTCGCGGTGGATCGTGGCATAGCCCGATCTCGGATATCACCACGACGGCCCGCGGGCGTGGCGGATTCGCGCTACAGACCCATGGGACAGGCTTTCGCTGTGCACGCGGTCTCGAAGGCCAGACTCAGCAGAAATAGACTGTCGATATGGTGAGGCGATGAGAGTGGATGCCTACAGCAAAGACATGACAATCCGACGATCGCATGACGATGTGATGACTATTTCGAGCACGAACACGAATCGGTATTGGACCGCCTCGCTTCAGATTCCATGAGGATTTCAAGTGTACGGCCAAATCGGCTGAGATAGACGAGGAGGAATCATGGCAGGAAAATTACAACAATACTTGAGCCTGTCGGGTGGCGCCCTGCTTCTCGGCGCCGTTCTTGTGGTGGGAGCGATCGCCGTCGTATTCGGCGGGGAGCACGCCCTCTCCCGGACCGAGTTCTGTGTGAGCTGCCATTCCCAGACCTACCCGTATGAGGAGCTGAAAAAGTCTTCGCACTATGGCGCGCTCGGGGCCGATCCGGGCTGTAAGGACTGCCACGTGCCTCAGGGCTTGGGGAACTTCCATCTCGCGCTGTGGACACACGTGTATGACGGGACGCGGGCCGTACTCGCAGAGATGAAGTATGACTACTCGACGATCGAGAAATTCAACGAGCGTCGGCAGATCATGGCCCACTACGCGCGCATGTCGCTGAAGAATTGGGACAGCGTCACCTGCCGGGAGTGTCACACTAATACCAAGCCGCCCGGCGCGTCTGCCAAAGCCGCCCATAAGAAGATGGAAACGGAGGGCGCCACCTGCATCGATTGCCACCAGAACCTGGTGCATAAGAAAGTTCCGGAAGCCGACCTCAATGCCAGTAAAGCGCAGGGCATGATGGTGTTGAAGGAAGAGAAGAAAGAGAAGGACTGAAATAGCCCTCTTAACCGGTCCTATTGCTATCTAAACACTCTCCGGTGAACGTATTTTAAAGGAGTCTGGTTGTTTTCACAGTTAACCGAGGAGGCTTCCATGTTGCGTATTCCCAAAGTCGTGGGTGTCATGTCTTGTACGTTCTTCCTGTGCCTCGGGCTGTCTAGTGCTGCGACTCAGGCTGCAGACGATATGCAACTTGGCAAATCTGGTGAGAGGATAGGCGGTCAATCCGGTCACAGGGGCGACGAAGATAAGCTGCAGGGCGTAGCAGGCGACTCCTCCGGTAAGAGGATGGGCGGTCAATCTGGTCACAGGGGCGATGAAGATAAGCTGAAGCGCAGTCCCATGAAAAAATGATGTTGGTCCTTTTCCGTGACAGATCTTCACTGTGCCGGATAGAGGTGCCAGGAGTCGTTGCCAGATCGGTTGGTGCATGGAATGGCCGCTGGCTCAAGAGCCAGCGGCAGGGCACGTCCTTCTTTGGGTAGCGTCAACTCGCCGGTGGTGGAGTGACCCTAACAGCCTCCGTGGATGGCCTCCGCACTCCTGTTACTATCGTGCTAGAAATAAAAGAGCACCTCGGGCTGAGCACAGGCCTGTGCAACGAACAGGCCGCCATCGATCGGGACAATGCTGTTGACATTGGCGTGCCGGCAAAGGGAAGGCCTGCACGAGACGAATGAAAGCACCGGGAGAGTATGAAGAACGCACCGACAATTGAAACATGTTTGGAAACATTGATTATTACCGGCAGCAGTGGGCTGATCGGTAGCGCGTTCCTTGATCGCGTTGGAGAAAGCTACAAGGGGATGGGCTTCGACCGCAAAGGGCCGCCTCATTCGCCTCCCAAGACCGCACACGTCATCGCGTGGGACCTCAGCTCGGATGAGAGCGTCTACGCGGCGTTGGGCGAAGTTCGTCGGCTCGGGCACAGACGGATCGCCTCAATTCTTCATCTCGCGGCGTACTATAGTTTCGCAAGTGAGTCGAGTCCCCTGTACGAGCAAGTCACCGTGCGCGGCACCGAGCGGCTGCTGCGAGGGCTGCGCGACTTTGAGGTCGAGCAGTTCATATTTGCCAGTACCATGCTCGCGCATGCGCCTTGCGAACCGGGAGAGCGTATTAACGAAGATTGGCCACTCGAGCCAAAATGGGATTATCCCAAGTCGAAGGTCACGGCGGAGCAACTGATCTTGCGTGAGAGGGGGGACATACCGGTGGTGCTGATGCGCATCGGCGGTGTGTACGACGATCGCTGCCATTCGATCCCCCTCACACAGCAGATCAAGCGCATTTACGAAAAGCGGTTCATCAGCCGTATTTTTTCTGGCGACATTACGCATGGAGTGGCCTTCGTGCATATGGAGGATATGGTCGAGGCGTTGGTGCTCGCCGTCGAACATCGCAAGGAACTTCCGCAAATAACGACGCTGCTCATCGGCGAATCGGAAACACTTAGTTACGATGAGCTGCAACGCGCCATCAGCCGCCAACTTCATGGCAAAGAATGGAAGACGTATCCCATTCCCAAGACATTGGCCAAGCTTGGCTGTTGGCTCCAGAGCTTGTTGCCCGGCGCCGACCCATTCCTCAAGCCGTGGATGATCGATCTGTCTGATGACCATTACGCGTTCGATATCTCCCGCGCCCGTGCGCTTCTCGGCTGGGAGCCGCGTCACTCGCTGCGCAAATCATTGCCAAAAATAATCGACGAGCTGAAGTTCGACCCAGTGGGCTGGTATGAGGAAAATAATCTGAAGGCGAACACTATTCCGGATCAGTAGAGTCCGGTTAAAGCGCGAATAGATTCGGCTGGTTGCAGTCGTTGCCCTGTTCGGATGTGTGGTCGCGGCCCGGAAACGCTTGCTGCAAGGGCATCTTCTCGAACAGGGTGACAGAAAAAATCTGTAGCAACTTGTAGAGCGATACATCCAGGTTGAGGCGTTTCTTGACGATGGCGACGAGGACATAGACCGATACGGCGATCCAGATTTGCGACTTCACTGCATTTTCCGTCGTACCGAAGAACCGCTTGATACGAAGATGCTGCTTGATGCACTTGAGGAAGAGATCGCCTGCCAACCCACATTGTGGAACGAGTAGATGGAGTCTTCCAGCAAGGTGAACTTATTGATCAGAAACACCAGCGTCTTGCCGGTAGTGAGATCCTTGAATCGGAAGCGGCCAGTGCAGTGTGTTCATCATCTGTTGCTGAAATGGCGGTAATCAGTTCACCGATTGCGCCGGCTTGAAAGAGCTGATCTGCATGAGTTTCCCGTACAGGCATGCGAGCGACCGGTGAGCCGGAGACGGTTACCTGCGAACCATGCGTAGGCCTTCAAGACAAGTGGCTCAACTACAGAAAGACGGCTGAGCCTAGCCAAGAATCTCAGGCCGACTGCCTCCCACATGGCTCGGAATACCTCGACACCGGTGATGACGGACCCGTCCGCCCAGCGGGCGTGAATCACTGTGGCTAGATCCGCGGTGGCAAAGCCGGTGGATGCCGCATCGTATTCCCTGTCTGAGAAGTCACAGAATTCCAACTGTTGCCGCCGGTCTAGTCGTTTCATGAGCGCAATCTCTCGATTGCAAATAGGGCAGGCGCCATCGAAGAATACTGTGAGCGGGTATGCTGTCATCTGATCGGCCCCTTCTCGTTATCCGCGAGATACGGTCTGCCTCATCAATCGATCCAGCCTGTGATCCAACTCGGCGAAATCCTCCAGGACCGTAATGTTGTATTTCACGAAAAAGTCACGCATAGCGACCGCGCCATGTCCGCCGACCGCCAGATTGGAGACGGGACTCACTTCATCCGCAAGGGCCTGGACCAACTCCGTCGCCTTGTCATCGGATAGTGCGAGAGGAAATGACATAATCGTCAGGTCTGGTTCAACCTTGCCACAGAGGTTGGCCAGCGAGACAACGGGCACGTTGGCTCCCAGATAGTAGACTCGGCAGCCGCGGACACGGCATCGATACGCAACCGTCAACGCGGCAATGTCGTGTTCCTCACCGGGCGGGCAGGCCACGACGACTTTGGCTCCGAACTCCGCGACTGGCAGTTGATTCATGGCCGAGAAAATCTTTTGTTGAATGTGCTTCGTGACGTAATGCTCGATGGCCACGTCTATATGATTCTCGTTCCACAGCTGCCCTACCTGTTCCTGGAGCGGGAGCAAGATCCCGTGAAGCGCTTCCTCAAACGGCACAACTGCCACGGCGCCATTCAAACGCTTTTCAAAGATTACACGATCGAAAGGATTGAGGGTGGACAGAAGTTCCCGCAGGAGCCTGCTGAATGTATTGTCGACGAATGACCCTCTTGGCGTACTGGCTCGTGCTCGCCCCAATAACTCTTCACGCCAAAATTTTGCCAGCTCTCCGATCGAACCGCCGGCATCCAGCTGCTCCTTCAGGAACCTCAGCAACGCAACATCCTCATCGGAATAATTACGATAACGATTGGCACCTCTAGTCGGTTTCAGGATTTCAAACCGGCGCTCCCATACTCGGATGACATCTTTCGAGAGGCCCGTGAGTTTTGCAACTCTATGAATTCTATGAGTATTCATGTTTACGATCTTACTGTATTATAATGTCTAATGTTTGTCAAATATTTACTACAATAACACTTGACACATTGGACAACATGGTTTATACATTAGACATAGTCGCTACAAACAGTCAACTCGAAACCTAGGCAGGCAATCATGGCAAGAGCATTGGAGGGGGAAACGAAAGCCGCACAGCCTCGAAACCATACTATGCTTTCTGAAGCCTCGCATAAATCAACGTGCGCCAGATGCGGCGGACTCATTGTGATCGACTTCTACATGGATTTACTCTTCTGCATCGGCGAGACGGAGTTTGCCGCCCAGCGCTGTGTGCAATGTGGAGAGATTGTCGATCCCGTCATTCTGCGCAATCGAGGAATGAACCATGAGCCAATGACAGCTCAGGCTGCAGGGAAGATGGTGCCAAACAATCACGTGACCAACGGGCGCAGCCGATTC
>JBBRRN010000177.1:0-7297 GCA_038200685.1 Nitrospirales bacterium | reverse complement strand
TTGCGTCGGGATTGGGTCTCCATCGTCGGGGAGCCCATCGCGTCGAATACCTGGCCCGACCAGATTCGCTACAAAAAACTGTATCTCCTGGTCCACAACAGTGTATGGCTACACCAACTCACGTTCCTCAAACCGACCATGCTTCATAAGCTCAATATGGTCGCTGGTGGGGAATTGGTTACCGATATCGTGTTGCGCGTGGGCGAAATCCCATCGCATGTGGTCATTTTTTCTGCCGCGACACCTACCATTGAGGTCGATGTCACCGCTTTGGAGGCCATACAGGCTGAGACATTGCCCCACGTCTCAGCGATACAAGACCCGGATCTCCGCCGGCAGTTTACATCGGTGATATCGAGAACTCTTCGGATTCCAACTCCGCCGGGACAGGGTCCGTCACACGCCCCTTGAATAGAATACGCGTGGCATCGGAGACAGACTCGGCCTTGGGGATGGGGCCGAGACCTCCTTCTTCTTCTTGATCATGCAACCGATAATACCCCCGCATCGCTTTCTCAAATTTCCTCACCACCTCCGCGTCCCCGGCCAGGTATTTATTGAGCATATCCGGTTCAGCCCATCCGTCATCATCGAACACATACACCACAATCTTCCTGTACCAACCTGCCTGATCGCCCGGCGTCGTTGGCTGAACCTTCATCTTAGCAAAATGGTGCGTCAGACGCCCAACCTTACGAAACCGCTTTACCAACGTCTCAACCCCCAGATCCGTCGTATCGTGAGGCACATGCATCGCGACGATGTGGCCGACTTGGGAGCCGACGCTATACGGAGGGATGCTTCGATCGGGACGAGTGAGATACATCCCGCCCCAGATCATGGTAAAGGACATGACAAGCACACCGAGCGCCAATTTGACGACCATGTCCAGGCGCTTCTTAGGCTTGGAATTGGGAAGCGGAGTTGGAGAAGTATCCTGCTCTTGCATGGAAGGCCTGCCATCAACGGACAAGACGTAGGAGTCGTGCGTATCCGTTACCCGCCGCCTTCCTCGGGGAGCACCTCGGGGCTTTCCGCTAAACGCGCAACGGCCACGACCCGGTCGCCCACTCCTTCGAGATCGAGGATCCGAACTCCCTGGGTGTTCCTGCCGATCTCACGGAACCCGTCGACCTTACACCGAAGCACCTTGCCTTGAGCGGCCATCAGCATGATTTCGTCGCCGTCTCGGACTTGAAGAAACCCGACGGCGAGCCCGTTGCGCTCATTGGTCTTCACACTGATAATACCCTTCCCGCCCCGTCCTTGGACACGATACTCATTCACCGGCGTGCGCTTTCCGTAGCCTCCCTCCGTAACCGTGAGGATTTGGGTTGTGGAGTCGGGAGTGATGGTTTCCATGCCGATGACTTCGTTGCCTTCTTCCAGCGTAATGCCGCGCACCCCGTGCGCCGTGCGGCCCATTGAGCGGACATCGTCTTCCTTGAAACGAATGGTGATGCCCTTTTTCGTACCTAGCAAGATTTCTCGCTGACCGTCCGTGACATGCACGCTGATGAGCCGATCTCCCTTGTCTAACGACAAGGCGATGATGCCACCCTGGCGGGGATTGCCGTAGGCCGAGAGTTCGGTTTTCTTGATGATGCCCTGCGCAGTCGCCATGACGACGAATCGGTCTTCGCGGAATTCTTTCACCGGCACCGTCGCGGTGACTTTCTCATCGCCGGACAGTGCCAATAAATTCACGAGCGCTTTGCCTTTGGCGGCCCGCCCTGCGTCTGGAATTTCATGCACCTTCAGCCAATAGACCTTTCCGGCGTCTGTAAAGAACAGAAGGGATTCGTGTGTGGACGCGGTGAACAGGGTCACGACGAAATCCTCTTCCTTGACCCCCATCCCTATCTTGCCCTTGCCGCCTCGCCGCTGCGCTCGGTACAGGGTGACTGGGTTGCGCTTGATGTAGCCGGCGTGCGAGATCGTGACGACTACTTCTTCGTTCGCGATCATGTCTTCGAGGGTGATTTCCGCTTCTTCCTTCACGATCTTCGTACGGCGGTCGTCGGAGTAGGCTTCACGCACTTCGATCAACTCATCTTTGACGATCGAACGGACCAGCGCTTCGCTACTCAGGATCGATTTGAGACGTTCGATCTGTTTCAAGATCTCTGTATATTCCTCGATGAGTTTGTTGCGCTCCAGTTGTGTGAGGCGCTGGAGCCGCATCTCCAAAATCGCATTCGACTGGATTTCGCTCAGCGCAAACCTCCGCATGAGGCCGACACGGGCTTCATCAGGCGACTGTGCCTGTCGGATCAATGTGATTACCGCATCCAGATTATCGAGTGCAATCTTGAGGCCCTCAAGGATATGAGCCCGCTCTTCCGCCTTGCGCAACTCGAAGGCGGTTCGACGGACAATGACCTCACGCCGGTGCTCGATAAAGTGATGCAGGATCTGCTTGAGGTTCAACACTTCCGGCCGGTTGTTCACCAGCGCGAGCATAATGACCCCGAAGGTCGTCTGGAGTTGCGTGAGCTTGTACAGATTATTCAAGGTGATGAGCGGGATTTCTCCGCGCTTGAGCTCGATAACAACGCGGATGCCGTCTCGATCGGATTCGTCGCGCAGATCAGAAATCCCTTTGATCCGTTCGTCCCGAATCAGCTCGGCAATCTTTTCAATCAGCTTGGACTTATTGACCTGATAGGGCAGCTCCGTGACGATCAACCGTTCGCGATCCGTGCGTTCATCGGACTCGACCTTCACTTTCGCGCGCAACGTGAGAAGACCCCTTCCACTTTCGTAGGCGGACTTGATGCCGGCCGTTCCATAGATGAATCCGGCTGTCGGAAAGTCGGGGCCTGGAATCTTTTTCATCAACTGGGCAATCGTGACGTCCGGATTCTCCAAGAACAGGAGGAGCGCCTCGATGACTTCGCCGATATTATGGGTCGGAATGTTGGTGGCATAGCCCACTGCAATGCCACCGGCGCCGTTGACAAGAAGATTCGGAATTTTAGAAGGGAGCACCAGCGGTTCAACCAGTGACTCGTCGTAGTTCGGCCCGAAATCGACCGTATCCTTGTCGATATCGGCGAGCATGTCCTCGGCGACCTTGGTCAGGCGGGCTTCGGTATACCGCATGGCTGCCGGCGGATCGCCGTCGACCGATCCATAATTGCCCTGACCGTCCACAAGCATGTAGCGCATGTTGAAGGGTTGCGCCATTCGAACGAGCGTGTCGTAGATCGCACTGTCCCCGTGGGGATGGTAGTTCCCCATGATCTCACCGACAATCTTGGCGGACTTGCGATAGGCCCGGTTCGACGCCAGGCCCATTTCGTTCATGCCATGGAGAATACGGCGATGGACCGGCTTGAGACCGTCACGCACGTCGGGAAGCGCCCGGCCCACGATGACGCTCATCGCGTAACTCAGGTATGACGAGCGCATCTCGTCTTCGATGGCGATCTGTCCTAGTCTCTCATCAGGTGGCATCTAATTCTCCGCGGACGCTGAAAATGGTCCCCAGCTTCGTTCTCAGTCACGTGCCTCCCTCCGACGTACCACAAGGGTACGCCTCAGTCGTCCCGTTCCCTGCGGCCTTGCTGGATGACCATTTTGAGCATCCTACAAGGCAATCGGCACACAGAATCGAAGACCGCTCTACTACTACCGTTCATCGCTCAGCGTTCGGCATTACACATCGAGATTGCGTACTTCCAACGCGTGGGCTTGAATGAAGTTTCGTCGAGGTTCGACCTCATCACCCATCAAAATCGTGAAGATTTCGTCGACGCCTGGCACGTCTTCCAGCTTGACCTTCAACAGCGTTCGAACTTCTGGGTTCATCGTCGTTTCCCAGAGCTGATTCGGGTTCATTTCACCGAGACCTTTGTAACGCTGGATACCGAGTCCGTGCTTGCCCTTATCGAGAATCGCCTTGACCAACTCAACCGTCGCGGGCTGGAGCTGTTCCTGACCGTCGGCTTTGATCTTGTACGGCGCCCGGCCCAAGCCGATCGCCGAGGGTGAGAGCTTCTGCAACTCGCGGAATTCAGCAGAGCCGACTAACACGTGCGTTACATCAAAGCTATAGGTGGCCCCGTTGGCAAGTAGGCGGCAAGTAACTTTGTTCGATTGATGTTCCTCGTCCTCGACGATATCCAACGTCGGTGTGAGCTTCGGATACACCACCGCGAGAGTTTTCTTCACGTTGGCCACAACCTTCTTGAGCGCCGCCTGATCCTTGAGGAGCTCGCGATCGAGCCCTGGCTCATCCACAAACGCACGCACCATGCTGGCCTCGTGTGGTTTCTTATTGAGCCGGTTGAGCAATGTCTCGAAGGCGATCATCTTCTTCAGAATGGGTAGGAGCCGCCGTCCCGTGATATATCCCTGGACCCCTTCCACATACACTTCCACATCCTCGACGGCGATATCGGCCAGGTGCTCATTCAATGCCATCTCATCTTTGAGATACCGTTCCGTCTTGCCCTTCTTCACTTTGAAAAGCGGCGGCTGTGCGATATAAATGTAGCCTCGTTCGAGCAGCTCCGGCATCTGCCGAAAGAAGAATGTGAGGAGCAGAGTCCTGATGTGACTGCCGTCCACGTCGGCGTCCGTCATGAGGATGATCTTATGGTACCGAGCCTTGCTGATGTCGAACGAATCTTTGTCAGCCTTTTCGCTCTCTTCGCGCTTGCGGCCGATGCCGGTTCCGAGCGCCATGATCAATGTCCGGATCTCGTCGCTCGAAAGCATTTTATCGAAACGCGCCTTCTCAACGTTGAGGATCTTGCCCTTCAGCGGTAGAATCGCCTGAAACTTGCGGTCGCGCCCCTGCTTCGCGGACCCGCCGGCTGAATCGCCCTCGACGATGTATAGCTCGCTCAAGGCCGGATCTTTCTCTGAACAATCGGCCAGCTTGCCGGGAAGCGAGCCGCCATCCAGCGCGCTCTTGCGTCGGATGAGCTCTTTCGCTTTTCGCGCCGCTTCACGAGCACGCGCCGCATCGATCGCTTTCCCGATGACCTTTCGGGCCACCGTCGGGTTCTCTTCGAAATAGGTCCCGAGCGCTTCGTTGACCGCGGACTCGACGATGCCTTTCACCTCACTATTGCCCAGCTTGGCTTTCGTCTGTCCTTCGAACTGAGGATTCCGGACCTTGACGCTGACGACGGCGGTGAGCCCCTCGCGAACGTCGTCACCGGTGAGCGATTCGGTGTCTTTCTTGAGCAGTTCGTTGGCGTTGGCGTAGCTATTAATCGTTCGAGTCAGCGCGGCCTTGAAGCCCACCAAGTGCGTGCCACCTTCCTTGGTGTTGATATTGTTCGCAAAGGAAAACAGGTTCTCGGCGTAGCTGTCGTTGTATTGAAGCGCAACCTCCAGCACCATCTCCGATTTCTCAACCTGCACGTAAATAGGCTTGTGCAGCGGCACCTTGGCTTCGTTGAGATGCTCGACGAACGACACGATCCCGCCCTTGTACTTGAATATTTGCTCCTTGACCGGTTCTTTCCGCTCATCCTTGAGTGTGATCTCGAGTCCTTTGTTCAAAAAGGCGAGTTCGCGCAGTCGCTGAGCCAGCACGTCGAAGCTGAAGTCGAGAGTCTCGAAGATCTGGCCATCGGACTTGAACGTGACCATCGTGCCACGGCGCTTGGTTTTACCTGTCATCTTGAGCGGGGCCGTCGACTTGCCGCGCTCGTAGCGCTGCTCGAACACCTGGCCGTCTTGCCAAATCTCCAGTTCGAGCCATTCAGAGAGAGCGTTGACCACCGAGATCCCGACGCCATGGAGCCCGCCGGACACCGTATAGGCGCCCTGCTCGAACTTGCCACCCGCGTGCAAAACCGTCAGCGCCACTTCGGCGGCAGACTTCTTTTGCGTGGAATGCATCCCGGTGGGAATGCCGCGGCCGTTATCCACGACTGTGACGCTGTTGTCGATGTGGATCATTACCTCGATCGTCTCACCGAATCCCGCCATATGCTCATCGACACTGTTGTCGACGACTTCATAGACGAGGTGGTGGAGGCCGTCCACACCGGTGCTGCCGATGTACATCGCCGGACGCTTCCGCACGGCGTCCAGGCCTTCCAATACTTTGATTTGATCCGCACCGTAGCTGTCGGATTTCGGTGTGGTCTCGGTAACGTTACTAGCCATCAGTCTCCTACTTCAAACACGTCTTTGATCATCGGTCATTCGCAACGGGCAACCAAGGACCGATTGCCTCATCCATTGAACGATGACAATTGACTCGTGACTCTCAGACCTTGATCGGCATGACTACGCACTTGAACCCGGGGCTGTCCGGCTCTTGGATCAAACAAGGGCTCAGCGGATTATCCATTTGCAGAGAGATCGTTTCTCCGTCCATTACCCCGAGAACATCCAATAGGTAGCGGGCATTGAATCCTGTGTTCAAGGCCTCTCCTTCGTACCGTACCGCTAGCTCTTCGGTCGCCTCTCCAAAATCAGGATTACTGGAAAACAGTGTCATCTGTCCGGAGACGAACGACACCTTCACCGCACTCGCCTTATCGCGGGACAATACGGAGACGCGCCGAAGCGCACTCTCAAGATCGCTGCGATTGACCCCAATTTTTCTTCCGCTCTCTTTCGGGATCACTTGCTGATAATTTGGGTAGTTCCCCTCCATAAGCCGCGAGGTCAGCAGCAGTCCGCTCTTCCGGAAAATCATGAGATTTTTGGTGAACCCAATCAAGGGTTCTCCCTCGCCGCCTTCTTCCAGAAGACGCTGCATCTCATGTGCCGCTTTTTTCGGAATAATGGCTTTGATTTCTTGCGGAGCGCCTTTGGCTTCGGCATGTCCGACCTCCTGCTCAGCAACCGCCAACCGATGTCCATCGGTGCCGACCAGTCGTAAAATCGTTTTCTTCTCCGACGTGATGAGGGTCACCAGCAGACCGTTGAGGATATAACGCGCGTCATTGTCTCCGGCGGCGAAGAGGGTCTTCCGAATTAGCTCCAGAAAGCCGACTCCTGCGAGAGGAATGAGCCCATCCCGTTCGATCGTAGGCAACGCAGGATAATCGGTGCTGGGGAGGCCAACGATCTTAAATTGGCTCTTGCCCGCATGAATTGTCGTCCAGTTGTTGTCACCCGAGGTGATTTCGAGTTCACCGACCGTCAGTTCCTTGATGATCTCGTACAGCTTCCTAGCCGAGACCGTGATCCCTCCAGGTTTCTCCACCGTCGCCTTATAGAGCCCGCGCATGCCGATTTCGAGATCGGTGGCGACGATTTCCACCCCCTCCTGCTTGGCCTCAATTAGGATGTTCGAGAGGATCGGCATCGTGTTGCGCTT
>JBBRRN010000176.1:0-7375 GCA_038200685.1 Nitrospirales bacterium | reverse complement strand
CTTCAAGCCCGGATGGGATACAGTGTTGCCATGCGAACAAGGTCCTGCAGACAGATGAATGCCGAAGACCGTGAGACCTTCAGTCTAGGCCTAGCCCATGGCATTCGTTGAGGACAATGGCGTTGGTGTTGAAACGGGCGCCCTGCACCGTGAGCCGCGAGTTGGCCCGCAACGTGGCGCGAGGCTAGCCCTCTCGGGCCTGCACGGCATACACATTGGCGACTGGTTGCGCCTGTCAGCCGCGGCGGCGACGTAAACTCTTGGAGGACACACTTGGGCCAGGACTGCTCGCCCGAACAGGTTGCCGGACGCCTCCAACGCGCGTATTTTGACGACATGAGCAAACAGCTTTCCTCTGAGACTATCTTGCGCAGCGAACTGCTGGCCGCCTTGCGTCAGGCGCGCAAGGCGCGCCAGCCTCTGGCGCGGGGAGCCGACCGCCGCGGCCAGATCCCCAATATGACGCCCATTGCCGAGCCCCCGGCTGAGGCGGCTACCCGCAGGGTGCCTGGCTACGGGGAAAGCGACCTCATCAAGGGAACCCGCAATGGGTCGGCCATCGGCACGTTGGTGGATCGGACGACGCGCCTGGTTATCCTGGCCAGGATGGAGGGTACGGATGCGAGGAGTGCTAGACAGGGATCCACCAAGAAACTCCGGCGCGTGCCCGCCCTGCTGCGGGAGACCTTGGCCTACGACCGACGGAAAGAGATGGCCGAGCATGAGCGCCTGGCTCAGCGGTTCGCCATCCAGATCTTCTTTGCCGATCCGTCCAGCCCCTGGCAGCGCGGCACCAACAAGCATACGAATGGCCTGCTGGGCCAGTACCTGCCCAAAGGTACCGACATGTGGGGCTACATCCAGCGTGAGTTGAACGCCATTGCCCATCGGTTGAACACGCGCCCGAGAAAATGCCTCGACTTTTCCACGCCCCTAGAAGTCTACGCGCAGTTGCGCCATCATTACCCGTTGCACTTGGAACTTGAAACCGCCATGCAATAAAATTAGCAGCGGAAGGAGAACTGTTCTAGTCTATTTTGACGCTAGTCTTTTCTCTTCAACTATCTTTGTGACCCTCCCCCGATTTTACAGACACCTCCATAAGGGGGAGCATGCTGAAATCGGAGGTGACCATGGCCGGAAGCACTCGACGTTGGGATACCGAGGACTTTAAGCGGGAGGCCGTGCGGTTGGTGCGAGAGGCCACCCCTCCTGTGGCTCAGGTGGCTCGGGATCTCGGAATTCCGGAGAACGTGTGGTATCGCTGGCGCGCCCAGCACCAGCAGGCCGAGGCCCACGGCACGACCCGGGCGGCTCAACGCGCCGAGGCCGAGGAACTCACGCGTGTGAAGCGGGAGTTGGCACGGGTGACCTAGGAGCGGGATTTTTCAAACCGTGCGGCGGCGGTCTTCGCGAGGGAGTCCCGATGAGATACCGCGCGATCCACGAGCACGACCGTCGCGTCCCCGTCCGGCTCATGTGCCGCGCCCTCGCGGTATCGCCCGCCGGCTACTCTGGAGGGCACGGCCTGAGAGTGTGCGGGGGGCGGCCAACCGGGCGCTCGTCGCGAAGATCCGGGTGATCCACCGAGCGTCCCGCGAGACCGACGGCAGTCCCAGCATCTGGGACGCCCTCGTCCAGCAGGGGCACCGTGTCGGCGAGCCCCGCATCGCGCGGCTCATGCGTGCCGAAGGGATCCGGGTCAAGACCGTGAAGCCGTGGCGCGCCACGACGCCGTCGAATCACCGGATGCCCGTGGCGGCGAACGTACTTGATCGCCAGTTCTCGGTGACGCGTCCGAACCGGGTGTGGGCCGGGGGACATCACCTCTGTCTGGACCACGGAGGGCTGGCTCGATCTCGCGGTCGTCCTCGATCGCTACTCCCGCGCCGTGATCGGCTGGGCGCTGGAGGCTCGGCTCACCGGTGACCTCACGCAACAGGCGCTGACGATGGCGCTCCGCCATCGCCCTCCCAACGGCGGGTTGCGGCACCACTCGGATCGGGGCAGCCAGTATGCCGCCACGGCATACCAGCAACTGCCCACCACACGGGATGACCGGCAGCATGTCGAGACGGGGGAACTGGTGGGACAAGGCCTGTGTCGAGAGTTTCTTTGGCACCTTGACGCGCGAGCTCATCTATCAGCGCCAGAACCGTATACGGGACGAAGCGACACAGGACATCTTTGCGTACATTGAAGTGTTCTCTAATCGGCTGCGTCGTCACTCCACACTCGGCTACGATTCCCCGGCTGAGTTCGAAGCGAGGACGGCGGTGGCTTACCCGGGTGTCCACGGAATCGGGGGAAGGTCAGGGAGAGAATTACATCCTGTCATAAACATTACCGATAGTAAGGTAATCACGGCACAGAGCGATTTGAATTTGAGTAGATCATCTATGATCTTCTACTAAAGGGTGAGGCGACATTAGGGCTGCCCCGTTTGTCCGGTGTTGCTAGAGGAGCTGGAGTCTTTTGCCGCTTTTCCAAACAGATAACCGGCGATGGCGCTTAGAGTTCCTGTGGCGGCGGTCAGTTGCTCGTCAACCTTGGCTCGTATCACGGCACCTCGGTCAAACAGTTCTGGGGCAAATATGAGTGATGTGATGGGCAAGGTGCAGCTGCTGGTAAGAATGGCTATTCCAAAGAAGGTTCGTAACGCTCTGACTGGTGATTGCAGCGGATGTGCGAGGGTATCAAAAATCATTTGATGATCCGTGATGTGCGGAACGGTCTCGATGCCTTGTGGGTGTTGCATACTGTTTAGGTGGTTGCTGTGATACATGTCTGACACTCAGAGCAAATTATGAGCCACGCCTAATGGCGTGTACTTATGGCGCTAAACTAGGAATTTCTGAACTGTACAGGAGAGGACTCAATTCAGAGGTGAATCCTTTTCGATTCAGAGGTGAATCCAAACTGATTCACCTCTGTTGAAGGTCTAATGGGTGGAGGATGGAAAGGCGAGGCGACTCGTTGTCAGTGGCATATGCAGCGTTTGAGGTTTGGTCACTTTATCAATCGGCCCTTCTTGCGGCCTTCGGAGGCCATGGTAGAGTTTTACTCAGTTAAACTCTGAAGGAGGGGGTGATCATGGCGCGCAAGACGTCAGTATTGGGTTTCTCGGTGAGCCCAGCTATCGCGAAAGAGTACGAACGGCTCGCGGAGCGCGAAGGGACGACCAAGAGCGACTTGTTTCGTCGCATGCTGACCACGTATAAGGCGGAGCGTGAGGAGAAAGAGTTTGTTGCACTCCAACGGAAGATGGCTCGCCGCACTCGCAAGACGGGTGTGCTTACCGAAGAGGAGGTTGAACGGATCGTGTTTGAGGACCGTTGATGAAGGTGGTCTTTGATACGAATGTGTTTGTGTCGGCATTTATCGTTCCGGGCAGCAAGGGTGAAGATGCACTCCTGCTTGCGCAGCGCCGCAAGGTTGGTCTCTACAGCTCGGTGCCTATCCTTACCGAAACCGCTCGTATCCTCCGAGCAAAATTCGATCAGTCTGAAGAAGATGTCACAGCTGCGCTCAAAATGATTGGTCGCGCGGCGACTATTGTGCGTCCGTCGCGTACAGTGAGCGTGCTTGAGGATTCACCAGATAACCGCATTCTCGAGTGTGCAGTGCCGGCTCAGGCCGATCTCATCGTGACTGGCGACCACCATCTTCTGGATCTCAGAGAGTTCGAGGGAATTCCTATTGTGCGCCTTGTCGATTTTCTGAGAACGATCCCTTCGGAATGATTTAGTAATGCATTCAGCCGCAACCGGGCGGGTGCTCCAATTGTGGTAGCTTCATTTTGGGAGAGCATTACCGTCTGTTGTGTGGTATCAGTTTCTCCATGCTGCCACCAATCCCTCCAGGCTGGCGATCTTTGCTCAAGGAAGAGACGCGCGAGCCCTATTATCGGGAGCTCGATACGTTTCTTGAAAAGGAATTGGCTGGTGGGCAGACGATCTTGCCGGTCAGCAAGGACATCTTCAATGCATTAGCCGCAACATCGTATGACCAGGTCCGCGTGCTGCTCGTCGGCCAGGATCCCTATCCCACGCCTGGTCATGCGCATGGGCTCTGTTTTTCCGTGCAGCCCACCGTTCAGCCTCTGCCTCCGTCATTGCGAAACGTCTATCGGGAGCTCCATGACGATATCGGATGCCGAATCGCCAATAACGGGAATCTCGAACCCTGGGCCCGCCAGGGCGTGCTGATGCTCAACACGATTCTTACCGTCCGGGCTCGCCAGGCCAATTCACATCATGGCCGCGGCTGGGAGCGATTCACAGATCGCATCATCGAGTTGGTTGCTGCCAAGCAAACGCGGGTGGTCTTTGTCCTATGGGGACGGGAGGCTCAGAAGAAGCGGGCGTTGATCACGCAATCGCACCATGCTGTGATCGCCACCGCACATCCCTCGCCCTTGTCAGCCAGAAAGTTTTTCGGATGCCGGTGCTTCTCGCGCGTCAACCGAGACCTGGCCGATGCGGGGTCCCTTCCGATCGACTGGCAGGTTCAAGACATCTGAGCAGGGTGCTGAAAATGACGGCGTGGTAGCTGGGACGATCCCCCGTGCTCGCGCAACGCGCGGCTTAAGAAGGATGGGGGAGGAGCGGCCAGGTGCCCTTCTTGCTCGCAGAGCGCGCATTAAAAACGTGCTCGTTCGATGCGCGGAGTATAGGGCAGCCTTGGCCGCTCCCTCCAAGACAGGCAAGAAATTTGGAAGGCCCTCGCCAGGATAAATGGCACGTCTCGGTGTGCCAGTGGGTGGGCGGGTGAGAATGATGCGCAGTTGGGGTCATCCCAGTCACCCATTTGTACAGTAGTAAGTGATCGTTCGCTGTGGCCCTGCCTGGAAAAGGCATGTTCTTGGGCGAAGAGGCTGTCTTGGCAGGCGCAGGGAGGCGGGTGAAGTAGGCGTGGTCCTGCTCGGTGTGTTCCTGTTGTTTAGGAGGTCCAGAACCATGAAGTTCCGGCATGAGCAGAGAGTTTTTCCGCTGTAGGCGAACCATAAGTGGCAACTTCTGTCGCCGTTACATTGACTCCGGCCCTCTAGGCCCTGTAAATTATGGAGTGACGTACTGAGCTAAGCCGACTGTCCCATCTCTCGCACAGCACTCTCTCCCACGTTCCCGTGCGTCTGATTCCCCGGTCTTCGCCGCTTCTACGCCAACGCGCTCATTGATTGCTACTTCTGTGGCCTACTACTGCTGCCTCTGGCGAATGCAGGGTGGTAACCGATGGGACGCAGCGGTTACGTGGTGTCTATATTTACGATCAGTGAGACAAAAAAGGAGTGCCACATGAATCAAGAACAATTCAAGGCGTTTTGGACCCAACTCAAGGCGCCACTCAAAGCGAAGTGGGAGAAGATCACGGATGCAGATCTCCTGGAGATCCAGGGAAGCCTCGCTACATTCACCGCGATTCTGGCGAAGCGCTATGGCACAACACAGAATGGCGAGGTCAACACCTGGGCCAACCGACGCTATTCCCATTGGTCAGGAAACTATACGAATGCCTACGCCGACCCCGTGAAGGCGTCCTGACACTCGTCCATGCGAAGGTGTCTGATACGTCGCTGAGTGATGAGCGATGCGAGATCGAGAGCGGTGATGGAAAAGAGAAAGGAATCGGTCTATGAAAAAGATTGTGATCAACAAAAGCTACAACAGTTTTTGCGTGAGCCATCAGGCGTTTCTACGATTGCGTGAGCTGGGCCAGCAGGATGCGCTCACAGAGATAGATCTTGGCGCGTACTGGCCTGAGTCGGCGACGCCAAACGAACCGAGCCTCAACCAGTGCGGAAGGTTGATCCCACGCGATGATCTAAAATTGGCTCAAGTCGTAGAGGAGCTTGGCGGAGCAGCCAACGGCCACGGTGCAGAGTTGCGGGTGGTTGCGATCCCGGATGATGTCAGATGGATTATTAGCGCGGTGGGTGGAGTGGAGCACGTCAGCGAGGCTCATCGGACCTGGGCTTAGCTGGATGCTGAAAAAGGAGATGGGGTAACTGGGACGACCCCGTGCTCGCGCAACGCGCGGATTAAGAAGGCCCTTGTTGGACGCGGGCAGTTGGGATCATCTCAGCTACTTCTTAGTAAGAGTAGTAAGTGATCGCCCGCTGTGGTTACGCCTGTGAAACGGCGTATCTTGGCGCAACGGGATGGGCGGGGAGAGATCTGGCCATGTTGATCATCCTGCAAGTTGTTCTTAGCGTCAAGACTGGATAGTGTTGACGTGTCATCTTCGCGAGTCGAACCGATCTTGCTTGCTTCACGCATGAAATGAAGCATGCGGGTTAGATTCTCTCCGCAATGTGCCCCTGGGTCATGTCCTGCGACCGATCCAGGAACAACTTGGCACGCTGAAACGCGTTGGTTCTCGCTTCCCATTCAGTCTTGTGGCCTTTCGACGAATCCTGGCCATGCAGGCCGCCGTCAAGATGACTGAACCCCGGAATCGAAAATGTACACAGCCAATTGCCATTCTTGATCTGACTGGTGACCAAGATGACTTTTTGGCCTTTGGAGTAGCAGGTTTCTGTCATGACCGTCTCCGATTCTGGTAGTGGGCTGAACAAGCTCGCCAGCTTCGTTATCAGCTCATCAAAATCCTCAACATACCGACTACGACTCTCTGAGGTCAGAAGCGCTGGAGAGATTTTTCCGCTCGCCAAGATCTATTGTACGGACGAACAGCCCCAGGAAGTGCGGTCTGTACCTCCTCCGGTTGCGGTTCGCCAGCCGCCTTGCTGGAATGAGCTTTTGAGCATCCTACGGGGACGTTTTCTATTGTTCACGCTGCGTGGAGCAGGAACGTCAGGCGGTTTCCAAATAGCTTCCGATGTCAGCTAGTCCAGCTTGACGAAGCGATCCGGCGCGAGCACGCTGTGCAATGATTGTGTCACCGCCCTGCGATAGGGTGCCTTCTGTCGCAGCATGATAACAAGGTCTTCATCGTCGATCAGAATAGATAAGTCGCTTTCGGTTACGAGCTGTCGATCCGGCGCTCCGATATTCATGCGATATTGTGTCTTCCCGTCCGGGTTCCTGTTTGGTCCACTAACGATCTCGGTGAGCCCATCGATGAATCCGACGTGTCCTTCATGCCGGTGTTTGACCTTTGTGCCATCAGGAATGCGGACCCAAGCCGTGTCTGGTCGTGGATGCACGGGCTTTATGGGTTTCGTGGTCATGATCTCTCCCTGTAATCTGTTAAGGAGTGTAGAGCCACTCCGATTGTTCATTGCCTACCTCGCCATTTCTGAGAGGTTGAGGCGCTGCTCTCTCGCACGTGACCTCGAATCGATCCAGAACGCGCGCTCAGCAAGAACTTAACACTGTAGCACACCCCCACCAGCTATAGCGAATACGGTGGT
>JBBRRN010000175.1:0-7394 GCA_038200685.1 Nitrospirales bacterium | reverse complement strand
TGGTCAAACCTATGACGAACGGATTGGCCGCAGAAACTCGTGTGCACGACTCCCGCTACATGAAGGATGCGTTCCGTCAGATCCCTGCCCAACAACCAGACCTTCGACCCCAGCAGGAAACACCTTCGTCATGGACAACATATGGGAGATCGTTGTCGCCGAATATCATGCCTTACATATGTGTCTGTCGGTGTGTCATGGGACTCGAGCACAAACTTCTCCCCTTTGGATTCCTGTCGCAATATTCCGCTGCCAAACTCGTGAATGAGTAAACTAAGCACGGCTTCGGGGTCCAGCCGCTATTCGCATGTGCTACAGCTTTGAACACTCCGTGCTCAGAGCTTTGTTCTTGCATCACTTGTCCCATTAGCCGGCCGTGGATGGTCCATATCGGGCACCGGAGGTCCGAACAAGCCCAACAGAAACACATTTTCAGGATTTTCAGATACGATACAGTGCGAGGGGGCTAGAATCTTGCCCTGATTTAGTGGCATCATATAGTGACCCCTTAGAATAGGATCATGCAGTAAAACGTTTAATCGGCAATGGATTCACCGTACAGAGCAGGGATTCATCGCAAGCCTCCATACAGGAAGGTGCAGCATATTTATGATTAGGCACGTGACAGGTGCAGGCCTTATGGTGCTCATTCTTCTTGGCGCAATGTACAACCCGGAAACCGCTGCGGCCCATGGGGCCACGAGCGGAGAGGACGACCCATGCCTGCGCCGAATCGGAGAGAGGCTGGTGCATTTCAGCGCCTATCAGCCGCAATACGAGCTGAAAGGTCAATACTGCACGGACATTCCCAAAGAAGGCGACACCTTCATAGTCGTCGATCTCGTGGACCCAGCGTTACGCAACGAGCTAGTCGGGATGCGGGTCATGAAGGGTAACGGGAGCAATGAGGCAGACAGTCAGATTGTGGGAGATATTCGCCCGAGCACCCATCCAGACGGCGTACTCCGGGGCGAAGTCCGTCTGGCCGAAGGGCTTTACACAGTCACTATTGTGGCGGAGAAACAGAATCTAATGAAGCGGCCGCAGTATCTATTGCGGGTCAACATGATCGATTACCAGAAGCTTATGCGTACTATGACCGTACCGGCGATAATAGTGCTGGTAGTTGCATTGATTGGATACATACTCATACGATCGAAGTGGCTACGGAATTGGTGGGCGCTCCGCCGTTCGTAGGGAGCCGAGCGTTCCGGGCCGCGAACACATGATTCATCATTCGAGAGGGAGGATCCTGATAATGGTTGCGCAATTGCTGAAACCTGTCGGCTTATGCATCTTGATGCTGGTAATCGGAGTGCCCTTCTTCTCCACACAGGCCCAGGCTCATGGAGGACTGGCACTCGCAGAAGACATGTGTAGGCTCACGATCGGTCCGTATAACATGCACTTCACCGGCTATCAACCTGATAATTCACGCAATAAGGAGTTCTGCGAGGACATTCCGGCAACTGGTCGCACGGTCGTGGTGCTCGATTATATGGAAGATGAACTCCGGCCGATGCCTACCGAGGTGCGGATCATCAAGGATACAGGGTCGGAGAAAGATCTGCAGGCCATCACGGTCTTACACCTGCCGCCCAAGGTTTACCCCGCCGGCTCGGTTAATTTCGAACATAATTTCGACCAGCCTGGCAAATTCGTTGGCCTCGTGACTGTGGGTGATAAGCATGTCTCGCGATTCCCCTTCTCGGTAGGGGAAACAAAAATTTGGTTGCCCCCCGACTACTTCTTGATTGCGTTCGCAGGGGTTGCTGTGATCCTGGTGATCATCTTTGCCATGCGAGGGCGTGGCAATACTTCTAGCAAGACTGTGTCCTAGGCGGCTTGGCCAGCAACCCAATGGTGCGGTTGCACGCGCGTTTCCGGTTCAAAGAGAACATTGAAGACGGCTAAGAAATTAATACGAGAAGGATACTGATGATGTCTTTGCGATTTCTTTTAAAACCAATCATTGTGTGCGGCTTGATGCTGGCAATTGGAGCTCCACTTTCCGCGCATGCCCAGCACTTTCATGAATTAGATAAAAACTTCTGCATACTCAAGTTTGGGGCCTACGGTATGCACCTTACCGAATATCAACCTGATACCTCAGACAGGCAGGAACTCTGTGGGGATATTCCGTCGACCGGCCGCACCGTGGTCGTGCTCGATTTTATCGAAGGGGAACTCCGCTCGTTGCCCGTCGAGGTCCGGGTCATCAAGGATACGGGTTCGGAGCAGGATCTTCAGGCCATCACAGTCGTGCACCTGCCGGCCAAAGTCTACACGGGGGGGTTCATCAATTTCGAACATAGCTTCAGCCAGCCTGGCAAATTTATCGGGATCATCACCGTACGCGGCAAGGAGGAACATGTCGCGCGATTCCCAATCTCAGTAGGAGAAGGTGGAATGGCTTCACACTTGATGCACTATATGATGGTCATCGTCCCGGTTGCAGTGCTCGCCGGTGGGGCAGCAATCTTCTTTTTTGTGCGCGGTCGTCGCAAATCACCGGTCAGCACCGTTTCATAGACAACCGGCCAGCTAGCCTCCAGAGTACACAGCGCCGAGCTATAGATGGTAAAATAGTCGTTTGCTACGCGTAAGCTTCCGCAGCAACAACGAGGAGGTCCGATGAAACCATGGGCGGTTCACGCATTCAAGTCCATCCAGGCAACCACAGTGATGGTGCTGGCGCTGTGTGTGCATGCCGCCCCGGCGCTAGCGCATTCAATGCTGGTCAAGGCAGAGCCGCCGCGCCGGGCCGTCCTCGCCAAATCTCCGACGCAGGTGCAGCTCTGGTTCAACGAGGAGATTGAAGGCGACTACGCATCGCTCGTCGTGCTTGACGCCGAGAAGCATCCCGTCACCGAGGTCAAACCAAAACTTGCTCCAGAGGACCGGAAATCCATCGTCCTGCCGTTGCCGGAGTTGACGCCCGGAAAGTATTCAGTGAAGTTTCGGGTGCTGTCGGTTGATGGTCATGTGGTGGAGTCGTACTTCGACTTCTCTGTAAAGGGCAAAGTGCAAAAGAAATGATCGAGGTCATCGGCGCACTATTCCGCTGGCTGCAGCTTGCGTCCAATATGATCCTGATCGGCGGTTGTGTCTTTCTTGCGATTGCCGTCCGCGCGAACACTGCATTCGACGCCCCATGGTTCGCCCGCCTGAATCGTGCGTTGCCCTGGCTTTCAGTCACACTTCTGGTGGGCTTGGTTGGCTTGCTGGCCACAACGACCGCGCAGGCCACGGGCATGGCCGAAAACGCCTGGCGTCCAGGAGCGTGGCTAGACCTCTTACAAAAGACCCGCATAGGACTCATTTGGATGGTGCGGGCTGGCCTTGCGCTTCTCGTATTCGGAGTGGCGCTCTATGTCCGTTTCTCATCCTGGGCGCGCTGGCAGTATGTGTTGTATGCGACCGTCGCTGCACTCACGCTGGCTGCTGGATCATTCGCAAGCCATTCCGCAGCTGATGAACTGTCCGTCACATCAGTACTGCCTTACGCACTGCATACCGTTCTGGCGAGCGTCTGGTTCGGAGGGTTGCCGGCCTTTCTTACCGTCTTGTTCTCCGCGACCCATACGCGAACTCGCGAGGAGCCCGATCAGTCAAGCCTCCAGACCCTGAAACATTTCTCGAAGATGGCGTTGCCCGTGATGATCGCGGTCGTGGTCACGGGCATCATCGTGACCGATCGCATGGTAGACACGAGCTATGCCTCATTGGTCGCAACAAGCTGGGGCTGGCTTCTCAATACCAAGCTTGCGCTGCTCTCGGTGATTCTGGTGATCGCCGCGCGCGCACGCCTCGTCTGGCTACCGGCACTCAGCCAGGCTCAGGACGTGGCCGAGGCCAGTGGGCGAAAGCTTCGGAAATGGGTCACGCTCGAAATCCTGCTCGCGTCAGCGCTGGTGTTGGCAGCGACACTCTTGTCGAACGCCATACCGGGAAAGCATACCGTCATTGAAGACTGGCCCTATCCATTTCGATTCTCCATCGACGCCACCTGGGGCGGGGTGGGCGTGATATTCGGCTCGGGGATCGGGATCGTACTGATGATCCTGGCAGCTTGGACGGTTGCCCTCGGTCGGTCCAAGCACTGGGAGACGAAGTGGCGTATTACCATCCCAACAGTACTGGCAGTCTCCGCATTGGTTGCGGCGCTGCCTCCCCTTGCCACTCAGGCTTTTCCGGAAACCTACCGTAAGACGCCGGTCCCGTTCGATACCATTTCCGTTGCCAACGGTGCGACCATATTTGCCTCGAATTGCGTGCTCTGCCATGGACCCCAAGCCAAGGGCAATGGCATTTTGGCCAAAACCTTCGCTATCCCGCCGGTGGATCTGCTTACGGAGCCGCACACAGCCAAGCATACCGCAGGGGATTTTTTTCACTGGCTGACCCACGGTATTCCCGGCACAGGCATGCCGGCGTTTGCCGACAAACTCTCGGAAGAAGATCGTTGGGATGTCGTCAACTTTCTCCATGCCACCTCCCGTGGCTATCAGGCACGCCTCATCAACCCCTATGTTACCCCTAATCAACCTTACATGGCCCCGCAGAACTTCTCCTATTCCGCGCATGACGGGACGAGCGGCACCTTAAAGGACTTCCGTCGGCAAAAAGCGATTCTACTGGTTCTATTTTCATGGCCGGAGTCGCGTGCGAGGCTGGATCAGTTGCGGTCGGCTTATGCCACCTTACGCGACAGCAATACAGTCGTGTTGGCGGCACCTGTGAATGACCCAGACCCGCAAGATTTGGCAGCAATCACAGCAAACATACCATTCCCATTGGCGACGCAAGGTGCACCGGAGATTGTGCGCAGCTACGCCCTGTTTCGTAGGACCCTCAGCAACCCAGATCTTGCTGGCGAAGGAACCACACCGAAGCATATGGAATTCCTGATTGACCGTTACGGTTATTTGCGGGCTCGTTGGATCCCTGCGGTGGATGGGTCGGGATGGACAGATATCGCGGAATTGATGCGACAAATCGAACAACTCAACCGGGAAAAAGAACTCCGCCCGCCACCAGACGATCACGTACACTGAGCTCCATGTGCATGCAGAAAAGGTACTGGGTAGATTGCAATCGCACGATTCAATGTTTCTTTCAGCAAAGCAGGATGGAGGCCGTGACCCTCACCAACCCAAGCCTGGAAGGCCGATATCTTCGTTATCGAGATCAGGAGCCGCTCGATTGCTTAAAGAAGTTTCACTCTGCCCAAATCCGAATAGATAGGCGAGCTGAGGCCCCAGAAAAAGCGGAGCACCTGATCGGCAAGGCCCCGTGGTCTTCACGTATACAGCTCTCGAGAGTACCACGCATGGAGGACACCACAAGAGCGCTTGATTTTCAATAGATGTTTATATAACTTTGTTCGCCATGAGCCTATACACTTCACTCCAGTACTCCCTAGGCATACTGGAGTCACGCCGTGGAGGACTATATGCGAGCTCTCGCCAAGTTTGAGCAGCGTTTTGCCACAGAAAGCGCCTGCCGCGCCTACCTGGCTCAGCTACGGTGGCCCGCCGGGTTCTGTTGTCCCCAGTGCACGACCAGCGGCAGTTGGACTACCACACGATGCCTTCTGATGTGCCGCAGATGTGGGTACCAAGCCTCGGTTACGGCTGGGACAATTTTCCATCGAACTCGACTTCCCTTACAGGACTGGTTTCGAGCCATGTGGTGGATGACCGATCAGAAGCAAAGGCTCAGTGCTTTGGGGCTACAGCGACTAGTGGGCATCGGCAGTTACAGAACGGCGTGGTTGTGGTTGCAAAAGCTACGGCGCGCATTTGTGCTGCCGGATTTGGACAGGCTGGGAGGCAGAGTTGAAGTGGATGAGATACGTATGGGACGCATCGAAGCTGGAAGGGGCCGTCGATACCTAGCGAGCACCGCTCTCGTGGCAATCGCCGCGCAGATCGATGGGAAGGGAATTGGCCGTATCCGCCTGCGCCAGATTCCAACCGCCTCTCCCAACCAGCTCATTGCCTTTGTAAAGCATGTGAGTGAACCGAGTTCCATCATTATCACAGACGGATGGAAGGCCTATGCAGGGTTGAAGCACGAAGGCTTCAAACACCGACCGCGACTAATCAGCGCCAGCAGAAAAACAGCGTCGGTTTTGCTGCCTCGCGTGCACCGAGTGGCCTCCTTGTTAAAACGCTGGCTCGTGAGTACGCACCATGGTGCCTTGTCCCGGAAACAACTAGACTTCTATCTCAATGAATTCACAGTCCAGTTCAACCGTCGAACCTCCAAAGACCGCTGGGAACTATTCTGCAAACTTGTCGCGCAGGCTGTTGTGATTGAGCCTGCCCCCTACTCAAGACTGGTTGCAAGTACCTCCTAGATCTGTGTATTTTAGGCGACGAAACTGGAGTTAAGTGCATAGTCATTTGCACGAATTTTGCACGTGGAAAGGATGCAGCTTTCGCCCTGGATATTCTACTTGACATCAAGAAACTGTATCCGCTAATCTCCCGCCACGCAGATCAAACGGTAGTAATAGTAGCAATGTTACGTCGGAGAATTTCTCTCCGGAATAAGCGGTGGGTCTCAATCACTTAACAAGGAGGTCAGGGTATGGCGAGTACAACCACATGGGGGGGCGGGAGCGACAAGGGCTATGACATGTCGCTCTGGTACGATTCCAGGCCCCTCAAGATCGGCTGGTTTGCAATGTTGGCGGCGGTGGGCTCCGAAGTCTGTTTTCAGCGCGTCTTCGGGTATTCCCACGGCCTGGACTCCATGACCCCGGAGTTCGAGACGGTGTGGATGGGGCTGTGGCGGTTTAACGTGATTTCCAACATCATCTTCTCGGCGGCCACCCTCGGGTGGATCTGGCAGACGCGGGATCGCAACGTGGCCAATGTGGATCCGAAGACCGAGCTGAAGCGGTACTTCTACTGGATGATGTGGCTGGCGATCTACGTGTTCGGGGTGTATTGGGCCGGTAGCTATACGCTGGAGCAGGATGCGTCGTGGCATCAGGTGATCATTCGGGATACGAGCTTCACGGCGAGCCATATCATTGCGTTCTACTTCACGTTCCCGTTGTACATTACGTGCGGCGTGGCGAGCTATCTGTATGCGATGACGCGGTTGCCGCAGTTCAGTAAGGCGGTGTCGTTCCCGTTGGTGGGGGCGATCGTGGGGCCGATGATGATTTTGCCGAACGTAGGCCTCAACGAGTGGGGGCATGCGTTCTGGTTCGTCGATGAACTGTGTGCGGCGCCGTTGCACTGGGGCTTTGTGACCCTGGGCTGGTGCGGGTTGTTCGGCGGGACGGGCGGCGTGGCGGCGCAGATCGTGGCGCGCATGTCGAACCTGTGCGATGTGGTCTGGAACAACGAGAGCAAGGACTGCTTGCACGTGATCCC
>JBBRRN010000174.1:0-7420 GCA_038200685.1 Nitrospirales bacterium | reverse complement strand
GTAGCGCCGCGCCAATATCTTCACACACTCGTTTCAGGTACGTCAGATCGAGACTTCCATTGACGTGACTCGGCGTGCCGACGCAGATGAAAGAGACATCCGTGTTGAGAATCCCTTCTTCAGACGATACCGTAGCTTTCAACAGCCCCTGCGCCAGCGCCTTGGCGATGAAGTCTGAAATGTCCGGCTCGACAATCGGGGCTGTACCCGAGTTAATCGAAGCCACTTTATCCACATTCACATCAACGCCCCACACCGTGTGGCCGCTGGCCGCAAGACACCCTGCCGAAACAGTCCCGACATACCCCAATCCGAACACACTAATTTTCATCGTGGCCACCATTTTCCGATTAGATCAATCATCTGCGCAGCAACAATCAACCCTTCTGTACACCTCAGACAACTTGCCGAAAATACTCGATAGTTTTTTTCAACCCGTCCTCCAATTCAACTTGCGGCTCCCATCCCAGCAGTTGCTTGGCACGGCGAATGTCAGGACGCCGTACCTTGGGATCATCGACCGGCAAGGGCTTATGCTCGATCTTGCTATGAGAGCCAGTAAGCTTGACCACCAAATCCGCGATCTGTTTGACGGTGAGTTCCCGGGGATTTCCGATATTCACGGGATCGTGCATCGTTTCCGGGAGCGGCTGCTCAGACTTCGTTAAGAAACTCGCTCTGTTGGTACGTTCAGCCACTGATTTATCGGAATCGATGAGTAACAGCGCCGTGATACCACGAACGAGGTCATCGGCGTAACAGAAGCTGCGAGTTTGGTTACCATCGCCAAAGATCGTCACCGGCTTACCTTGAAGTGCTTGAACAACAAAATTTGAGACCACCCGTCCATCGTGCGGGCGCATACGCGGGCCGTACGTATTAAAGATTCGCACGATGCGCGTATCGACTCCGTGATACCGATGGTAGGCCATCGTCATCGCTTCGGCAAAGCGTTTTGCTTCATCATACACACCTCGCGGACTGATCGGATTGACGTTCCCCCAATAGGACTCCGGCTGAGGATTGACCAATGGATCGCCGTAGACCTCAGACGTACTGGCTAACAGCAGCCGAGCCCCTTTGGCCTTTGCCAGACCCAGTACTTTGTGAGTACCTAAAGCCCCGACTTTGAGCGTGGCAATCGGCATCTCCAGATAGTCTTGCGGACTCGCCGGAGAGGCAAAATGTAAAATCGCGTCCAACTGGCCATCTATATGAATATAATCACAGACGTTGTACTTCACAAAATTGAACTGTGGATTGCCCATCAAGTGTGCGATGTTCTCCACGCGACCTGTAATCAGGTTGTCCATCGCAACGACTTCATGTCCTTTTCCGACCAACAAGTCGCTCAGGTGACTCCCTAAAAATCCGGCTCCGCCCGTGATCAGGATGCGCATCGATCAATACTCCTTCTATTACAAACGCACGCTCTTTCTATCAGCAGCCAAAAATGAAGCATTCAACCGCTGGAGTTATGTCCACTGCGGACTGAATCCACCTCCGTTATGCGGCCCCTCCCGCAAGATTCAACCGTTTCCGACGCAGTCGAGGGCAACCCTACCAGCCAAGCATAAATTTTGCTCGCCTTTTTCATGCTGGAAGGTTCGACCCAAACGAAGCATCACTTCTCCATTCACCTCCTGAATCAACGCGCAAAATCCATTTCTCGATGACCCAATTTTGATTCCGGTGTGCACGGTTAGCCATCGAACACTTCATCGAACTTTCGCCCCGTCATCGTGAGGCCTATACAATAATTGAAGAACTCCATGTTTAACCGAAACGTGCCGTGACGCTTCACATTGATCAGATGTTCGAGTATTGCCCTCACATATTCTGGCTCGCCGTAAGATACGAGACCCATGCCTTTGTACTCGCCGGAATTGACTTTCAATCCGGTGTAATTCGTGAACCCTGAGTATAGGAGGCCCAGCGAGCGCGGAAAAGAAATTTCTCACAAAGGATGAGCCTATTGCCTGCCCCCAGTCACATAGAGATTGTCGCCTACTCGCCAAATTCATCCATTTAAAGAACCATCGCAGAATCGTAGGCCGATGGGCAAAGAGGCTTGTCATAGAACACGAGCTGCTCGACATCCCGGAGTCGAATCCCCCCTGCCGCGAGGCAATACTCGACTGCGCGATGTGGAAACCCTGGATCGTGCTTCTTCCTGGTAAATCGTTCCTCCTGTGCTGCAACCACAATCTCACCGTCCTGCACTAAACAGGCTGCGCTGTCATGATAATAGGCTGAAACTCCTAAGATATTCATGATGGGATACTATTCCTTCTACAGGCTAAGAATTGCCAGCAGGCCCATACTTGCCGGATGCGACGGCAATCATGATACGATCCACATGATCCGCAATTGCATCCCAACTAAATTCCCGGATCGCTCGCTCCCGCCCCTGCTGCCCTAACCTCTCAGCGTATTCCTTGTGGGTCAGCACCTGACACACCGACTCAGCCAATGTCTCCGGGCTATCAGGCGGGACGAGAAGCCCTGTCTCTCCGTCGACTACGGCATCAGCGATCCCGCCTGATCTCCCTGCGATCACAGGTTTCCCGCAGGCGTTAGCCTCTAAATATACAATGCCGAAACCCTCTACATCACAGGCATTGAGATCCGCGCGACTCGGCATGACAAAAACGTCGCACATCCCATATATGCTTGGAAGCTCGGCATCTCCAACATTCTCCAAGAAAATGACGTTGCCATGAACTCCCATGCTGAACGTGAGCTGTTCGAGCATCGGCTTCGCCGGACCGCTTCCCACAATAAGATAGCATGCATCAGGAATATCCTTGAGAACTCGTGGAAGTGCCCGGATCATCACATCATGCCCCTTACGTGGGACCAATCTACCCACCGTCAGAATGATTTTGCCTTGTGCGTGACGACCAAGAATGGCTTTCCGGACATCGCTTGAGACCGCCGTCGGTTGGAATCGCGCGACATCGCAACCTGGATGTACAATCTCAATTCGTTCGCTTTCAACCCCTACCTGTTTCAAAAGACCTGCGGTAAAGCGACTATTCGCCAGCACACAATCCGCATTGCGTATCGCCCGACGAGGCCCGTCCCAATCACTCCGGATGGCATCAAGTACTTCATTCCCATGCGCATACACCACATACGGCATCCGCATCCACTTCCGCATCCATAAACCAAAGGGTCCCTCATACAACGTCGCAAGCTGCACGGCATGGGGACGCTCCCGCACCACAATCTCAGCCACCGCAGCCGCCCACCCCACGGCCTGAATATACTTTGGCTTGGCAAAGGCCAGCGGCCGACGATACACCCCCGCCGCCGGTCTTTTCTTCTGTTGATCTACCTGTGCACGTACACCTGTAAGGCAACAGACCCGATCAGGCCCCAACGCAGACACCATGGACGACATATATTGTGAAATACCTCCAACGTCCGGAGGGTAGTAGTTGCTGCTGATCAACAGCGACTTGAGTCCACTTGTCTTCCCAGAAAGTGAGTCCATGGTAACTAAGGGGTCACATGAAACATGCCCTGATTGCAACTCCAAGCCTTTCGATCATACAGGAATGCGAGCAGAACGGCAGCCCACATGCACATTCGCAGACAATTCCACGGGAACATCAGTCTGGCGGCCTTATCTACTCAGATCTTCAAATACTCGCATCCATTTTCCAATCACACGTTCAACACTAACCATACATAGCGCCACTGTCTGACCTCTCGAGACTTCGTTCAGGACTTACTGTCTGCCCATTGCGAGTCTGATAAAGAGCCGCACACCACAGGAGAAATACGCAGAAACGTCCTAATTCGACGACAGTATCAAATAGGCGCTATGGTTTAACGTTTTTCAGCGTGTGAGACTGTTGAGAATAGACTCGCCGGTAGATATGTCTTCAACAGATCCACGTATAGTTCGAACTGGCTAGGCCGTTTTTTGATCAAACTGGCTAGGTGTCGTCTGGCGGATTCGTTGCGTCCTTCAACACGATCGAGGTACGCAAGCTCTCGCTGCACCTTGTACGAGCGCGCGCGAAGGATGTCCGCGCATTCCGCTCCATGCCTAGATGCAATTGGTTTCTCATAAAGGAGGATATCGCATATTCGAAGATAATGTTCCAACAAGCGGGGCCGCTTTCCTATTAAGCTACCGGTTCGCCAGCGATATTTCCCTAGGGGCTCAGCCATGTAGCCAAGTGCTTGCCCTTCCGCTGCAATCATGATCCAATGCAAGTAGTCTTCTGCAACGAGAAGTCGTTCATCAAAGCCTCCCACGCGGTCGAAAGAACTCCGTCGTTCGACCACGGTTAGGGGTTGAATATGACAGCGCATGAGCAATTGCTGTACACAGTGCCCTTGCGGAACAGATCGCTTAGTCTCCTCATAAAAACGAAGGTGAAGAATTTCATCCTGTTCATTGATGACAGACATCTCACTATGAACCATTCCGCACTCCTGATGCACATCTAGAAAGGCTACCTGTTTTTCTAGCTTTTCCGGGTACCACATGTCATCTGCATCCAGGTAGGCAAGCAGTTCACCATTCGCTTTCAATATGGCATGATTTCTTGCCGCTGAAACGCCACGGTTCTGTTGATACAGGTACGTCACCTTCCGGCCATATTGCATGGCCACATCTTTCGTGTCGTCTGTGGAGCCATCATCAACGACAAGAATTTCATAGTCCTTGTATGTCTGTGCACTTGCCGAATCGATGGCCCGCCCGAGATAGCGGGCAGAATTATATGAAGGGATTATGACTGAGACTCGAGGCATAGGAAACTCTGGTCGTAGGCCTACCGATGATACGAATGGAACGTATGGACATACATGACCATCAATGCATACTTAACGCACTCCATCGCTCCGGAGCGTTCTCTCATCCATCGAGCCACCAAACCCCGTCATGTACCCATCAATCACCTGAGCAATCCGCTGAGAAAACCTTGACTGGTTAAATACGCGTCCTCGGTCTACTGCCCGATGACCCATCTCCGCTAGCAGCTGCTGATCACCGGCAAGGCGGGCGCTATAATCAGCAAGTTCTTCAGTGTTGCGACAGAGATACCCATTCAGCCCATGTTCGACGATTTCCACCTGACCTCCGTGAGCCGGGACCAGAGGAACACACCCTGCCAGCATAGCCTCAACAGTGGCAATGCCAAAGTGCTCCATTTTCGCTGGAGCAATCGTTCCATTATCATCCGATATTCCACCCGTATGCCAAAAGAGCCTCGCTCCTGCAAGGTGGCACAACACCTCACTGCGTTCCGCATTCACGACAAAACTTACAGGCATGTCTTTTGCGGATCGCCGCAACTCCTCAAGGTAGGCGACCTCCTTCGGGGCAAACGTGCAGAATCCGATAAGGCTGAGACTCCAGCCAGAACCTACCTTGCCCAACAGCTTCGCGAATGCTTTCAATTGCTGCCTGTGGTTCTTGATGTTATGACTATCGACAAAACGCCCAATCGAGACAATCACATTGCGCCGTTCCACTTCCGGAACCTGCAGCGAAACGGGAGGATATACGACCTCTGCCTCTTTCTTCCAAACCTGCTTGATCCAATGGGCAGTAAACATAGAATTCGCTAGAATTGCTTGATAGCCACTCATTCGATATCGCCACAAACAATCATACGCAGCCAGGTGAATCCACCGGCTCAACAGGGACTTCCGCTTAAATGCCTCTGCTGAGCTAAGCGTTTCGCCCGGGCAGCCTTCGATTGGAAAATGGCAATAGATTAACCCTTTCCTGGCGGATGAAAACGGAGGAACACCATGGCCCGAGTAAATGAACAGATCATACAACTCTGTCAACTTACGATTTGCTCTCAGCCCATCCCGCAGATAGGCCAATGTCGAGACCTGGCCTGGGAGATTAAAACTTTCAAGAGAGTTACTGACAACACGTTCTCTCACTCGGCTAAGATCCACCTCAAACGCCTTCGCCAAACTTGATAGTGAATATCCTTCACCGCAATGAATCAACTCGACCTCATGACCCCGAGAGAGCTGGACCGCCATTTGCGCGGCAACTAATTGTCCTCCACCCAGCCCACCCGACATGTGATCGAAAATTCCTATTCTCATTCAGACCACCTGCGCACCATCTGGGAGCACAGATTTTCCGACTGCAATCTACCCCCCCTATTCAACATTGGAATCTTCCTCGCGTGATATTCCTATCGGCTAACGCCTTTGTTTTCGTTCAGGCCCTATTTACAACTTCCAATTAGAGATCAGAAATCTCGAGGTTGGTCAAATACCGGTTACCTGATGAATGCAAGAACGTATCAAGGAGACTTGCACTTACAGGAAGGGAAACAGCATTCAATTCGGCACTAGTGTTGCAACACCTTCTGCTGTTCTCCCGAGAACTACCGTGTATGCTTCGAAAGCCCCAAAATCTGGAAGACGAATGCGAACCTCGTTGTTTATCACCTTGTACAAAGCAGAGATGGTGACTTGAGGGCTATCTAGCGCACCTGAGTCGGGAATTCGCTCAGCGCGAACGAAGACCTCTCCATCTTTAAGAGAAGAGCTCACCCGATCCAAGTTTCGAAACACAACTTCAACAGACTTTTCACTCAAACTATGAACGCTCTCTCGCCTACCAAGGATCAATCGCCCTCTTTGCAAGTCTGAGTCGACGCCGGCGACCCCGGCCATTCTGGATCCTGAGACTTCTACATTGACCAGTTGCCCTGTAATCTGTGCATACCCTTTGTGCGCAAACCACGCCGCTCGTGGCAATCCGTCACGTGTCAGCAAGCCATCCAGCGTGTCCGCCTCGCAATTAGAGTACCCCTCTAAGTCTGGCCAGCAAGCGTATGCCGCGCTTTCTGGTGCCTCTTCTTCGATATGGTTCAACCACCACACTATGAGACCTGGCTGATGCGTGCCACCGGAATATTTGAATTCATTAATCGAGATTGGCCTGTCCGGAATTCCATGTTTGGCCAAGAACTTTCTGACATTGACTACATTGTTGGGATGATCGGGATCCATATCATGCCAGGAAATAATGTCTGGTAGCACACTTTCCGCGTATGCGGAAAGGAGAAAGCCATACAGGTAGTGACACGGACCATTAGAGAGGCTGGGGCCGACAATAATCGCCTTCGGATTCACGCGACGGATCGTACGAACTGCCCGTTTCCATGTCTCGAAAAATTGTTCGCCGTTCCGATTCCAAAAATTATGGGAATCCGGCTCGTTCCAAATATCCCATTGGAGCTGTAACCCCTTGGAATCAGCCTCTCGTACCATTCCTTCGACCAGATTCTCCCATCTTGTCCAGTCTCCTCCGTCTCCCGGCCAGATACCGGAAGGCCCCGGGTAGCCATAGGAGTCCGACATAACACTTTGTACATCGGCCCCATAGCCTGTCAGACGCCGATAGAGCGTGGGTGTTAGCGCC